>CAYJHM010000049.1:0-11779 GCA_964369935.1 uncultured Rikenellaceae bacterium | reverse complement strand
GTACGAATGCAAAATTGCATTCGTACTGCTGTTATATATACTTACTTATATTCTTACTTTATCTTATTAAGTAAACCTGCACAAGCATCTTCTAGAATATCCAACACTATATCAAAACCCTCAATACCCCCATAATATGGGTCTGGCACAAATTTATCGTTATGTGTCGAGCAATAGTCGGTTGCTAGCGATATTTTATTTATATACTTTGGATTATCAGTCAGACCTTTCAGCCCCCTAACATTATCACTATCCATAGCTACTATATAGTCGAACTTATTAAAATCATCCAAAACAATTTGCCGAGATATTGATGTTAAGTTATATCCACGGCTAGCTGCACGCTCTCTCATTCGTTTATCAGCCTTCTCACCACTATGATAACCTTGCAACCCTGCCGAATCTATTATAAATTTATCGCTGAGATTCGATTTTGCCACTATCTGTTTCATTATCCCCTCGGCAGCAGGCGAACGACATATATTACCTAGGCACACGAATAATATTTTACACTTATCCATAATATATAATATTTAACAAAAGAGGCTGCCTTTCGACAACCTCTCTTAAACTATTTAACTGCATTTATTATCTGCTCGAAAGCTTGTGGGTGATTCATAGCTAAATCCGCAAGTACTTTACGGTTAAGAGCTATACCCTTTTTGCTTAACCTACCGATAAAATCTGAGTAGGTCATACCGTGCTCACGAGTTGCAGCGTTGATACGCTGAATCCATAGAGCGCGGAACTCACGTTTTTTGTTTTTTCTATCACGGTAAGCGTAGGTTAAACCTTTTTCTACCGTGTTTTTAGCAACTGTCCATACATTTCTTCTTGCAAGGAAGTTACCTTTGGCCATTTTAAGAATTTTCTTTCTTCTGGCCCTTGATGCTACAGCATTGACTGATCTAGGCATAGTGTTACATTTTTACGAATGGTTAGCGGTAGCTTATGCTACTCTTTGAAAGCTAATTCACTCTTCGATTAATAAATAATTGGCAACGGAAATATTAGAAATACTAATTAATTACTTAACTAGCATAGCTTTTATTGCCCTTGCATCTTGCGGCTTAGCGATACCTGCATGTGTTAGGTTACGCTTACGCTTAGTTGATTTTTTTGTTAAGATGTGACTTTTGAAAGCGTGCTTAATCTTAACCTTTCCTGAACCAGTGATCGAAAAACGTTTTTTCGCCCCTGATTTTGTTTTCATTTTTGGCATCTTAATAAATATTTTAGTTAAACAGTGCGCAAAGTTAATAACATTTTACCAATATACAAAATATTTAGGTCTCTTTATTGTAATTTAATTTAATATTTTCCGAGAATCGTATCGTAATTAACACGCATACAGCGTATTACTAAACTTACATAATATATATATAGTATATTCTATTTAATAAAGTGCGAAAGAATCGCCATTCTAGTAAATAGACCATTACGGGTCTGCTCGAAATAGTAGGCGTACGGGGTCGAATCAACCGAAGTAGCTATCTCATTAACCCTTGGGAGTGGGTGAAGAACCTTCATAGTTGATTTACAGTTATCTAACATATCAGCAGTTAAGATATACGAATCCTTTATACGTTCGTACTGCTCTAAATCAGCAAAACGCTCACGCTGAACCCTTGTCATATATAGAATATCGACACTATTAATATGTTCCATTATATCGGTAGTCTCGCAGTAAGCCACACCCGACTTGTCTAGCTCCTCAAGATATTTGGTTGGCATACGCAACTCTTCGGGTGATACATAAATAAACTCGGCACCAAAAAGAGCAAGTGCCTCGGTTAGCGAATGGACAGTACGACCATACTTCAAATCTCCCACCATCATAATCTTAATACCCTCAAGCGTACCTTGTGTTTTGAGTATCGAGTATAAATCAAGCAGTGTCTGCGTAGGGTGCTGATTAGCCCCATCACCTGCATTTATAATTGGGACAGTAGAGAATTGCGACGCCTCGTATGGTGTACCTGCAACAGGGTGACGCATAACAATCATATCGCAATAGTTCTCAACGGTTCGAATGGTATCGTGAAAACTCTCGCCCTTAGTGGTACTGGTATTACTACTGTCTGAGAAACCAATAACCCTACCCCCCAGATAGTTTATTGCACTCTCGAAACTTAAACGTGTACGTGTAGAGGGCTCGAAAAATAGCGAGGCAACAACCATACCCTCTAAAGGCTTAACACCTCTGTTATTCTCGTAATAAGCAGCCAGCTCCATAATCTCCATTATATCACCCTTTGTTAAGTCGGTGATTGACACTAAACTTTTTTTTGCCATAATTGTTATGTTGTTATAATTTGTAATCCCATAATTTTATCCATCTTCATGCGCAGAGCCTCATAATCGCCATTGCGGATAGATAGGTGCATAATGCAGTTATTATCGAAACTCTGCTCAACTATGCGTGGCGACAGCTCTTTTATTACCCCCATCACACTATTCATCAAGTGATACTCGAACGATATAACCAAACTGCTCTCTATAAGACGCTCAACAATCGTCACGGCATCAAGAGCCAAAGCCGCCGACTCCTTATATGCCTGTATAAGCCCCGAAACACCCAATTTCGTACCCCCAAAATATCGCACAACCACAACAAGAGTATTAGTAAGCTCGCGAGAGAGGATTTGACCTAAGATAGGGCGACCAGCCGTTGATGAGGGTTCACCATCATCGTTAGCACGTGTATGTTCGCCAAAGTAGCCCATGCGCCAAGCATAACAGTGATGCCTTGCATCGTAGTAGCGACGTTTTAAGTCCGCAATTATCTCTTTTACCTGCTCCTCGCTCTCGACATGGTATGCATAGGCAAGAAATTTACTCCCCTTATCTTTGTAGATCCCTTCGCCTATCTCGTCTATTGTGTTATATACATCCATAATACAGCAAAAATAGTAATTTTTTTTTACAATTATATTGAAATAAGCAAAAAAAGATTACTTTTGCACTATAATAATCGAGGAAATATAGAGAAGTATGAAAAATAAACCTTTTAGGATAGGATATGGATACGACATTCACCGCCTTGAAGAGGGGCTATCGCTCACATTAGGGGGAGTAAAAATCGACCACACAAAAGGCATAGTAGCCCATTCAGATGGTGATGTTGTGGCTCACGCTCTATGCGATGCCCTGCTTGGGGCTCTTGCATTGGGCGACATAGGAACACACTTTCCTGATACTAGTAATGAGTTCAAAAATATCGATAGTATGATATTACTTTCTCGAACTTACGATATGATTAAACAGAGGGGATACACTATTGGTAATGTTGATATTATGCTATCACTCGAGAAGCCAAAAATCAAAAAATATACACCCGAAATGCGCAGCCAAATAGCCAAACAGCTAGAGTGCACCATAGAAGATATATCAATAAAGGCAACAACAAACGAGGGGTTAGGGCATATAGGCACCGAGCAGGGTGTCGAGGCCTCAGCAGTAGTTTTATTAATCTCCTCTGACTTCTAATAATTATGATTGATTCGATTGAAATAAAAGAGTTTAACTATAATCTACCCGAAGAGAAGATTGCTAAATTCCCACTAGATAATAGGGGGGATTCTAAGCTCCTTATCTATGACAACGACAAAATTATAGATTCAAATTTTAGCTCATTAACCAACCACCTACCTAACGAAGGGGTGGTTATGTTTAATAACACTAAGGTTATACGTGCACGCATCATATTTTTTAAAGATACGGGGGCACGTATCGAGATATTCTGTCTTGAACCGAGCTCGCCTAGCGATTACGAAAGGTCTCTGTCCTCGACTAGCGAGTGCAGCTGGAGATGTATGATAGGTAACGCCCGAAAATGGAAAGAGGGGCTACTTACTACCCTATTCGAGCATGATGGTGTAAGCTACAAGATAACAGCCGAGAGAGAGGGCGCAGAAGAGGGGCTTGAAGTGGTTCGTTTTAGATGGAGCGGCGGAGAGATTTCGTTTGGCGAACTGCTTGAATTACTAGGGAAAATTCCTATACCTCCATACCTTAATCGTGATAGTGTTGAGAGTGATAATGAACGTTATCAAACGGTTTATTCGCAGATTGAGGGGTCGGTAGCAGCCCCAACAGCAGGATTACACTTCACCCCACAGATGTTATCTGCAATTGACAGCAAAGGGCTCAAACGGGGCGAGGTTACTCTTCACGTGGGTGCTGGCACATTCCTGCCTGTTAAGAGTGACGATGCTACCCAACACACTATGCACACCGAGCAATTCAGTGTTGATATTACAACACTCGAACTACTACGCCAGAATTTAGGAAGTGTTACAGCCGTTGGAACAACAACTGTTCGCACCCTAGAGTCGATAGCTATATTGGGAAATAGAGTATTAACCGAGGGCAACCCCAAGCCTGAAATTAAGGTTGGGCAATGGGAAGGCTATACTACTAGCGAAAGCACAGATAAATTGCTAACTGCCCTGATTAACTATATGCAAAATAGTAATTTAGAGCAGTTAAAATGTTCTACTTCGATAATGATTACCCCTAACTACCCTATTAGGGTAGTGGATAATCTGATAACAAATTTTCATCAACCGCAGAGCACCCTGCTACTTTTAATTGCTGCCTTTGTGGGAGAAAATTGGAAGAGTATATATAACTATGCACTAGATAATAATTTCCGCTTCTTAAGCTATGGGGATAGCTCACTTCTTAAACGTAGAGCAAAATGAGCACACAACAAGTAGCACAAAACTATCAGTTTCTGCCAACTACGGTAAAAGAGATGCAGCAGAGAGGTTGGAACGAGCCTGATGTTGTTCTAATCAGCGGTGATGCCTATGTGGATCACCCCTCGTTTGGTGTGGCGGTGATAGGTCGTTTGCTTGAACGTGAAGGGCTTAGGGTAGTGATTGTATCGCAACCCTCGTGGCGAGATGATTTGCGAGATTTCAAGAAATTTGGTAAACCTCGTCTATTTTTTGGTGTTACAGCAGGTGCAATGGATTCGATGGTTAATCACTATACAGCAGCCAAACGATTACGTAGCGATGATGCCTACACAGCAGGAGGAAAGGCAGGTATGCGCCCTGATTATGCTGTTACCGTATATTCAAAAATATTAAAGGAGCTATATCCTAATACCCCCGTTGTAATTGGAGGTATCGAGGCATCATTAAGGCGATTAACCCACTACGATTATTGGCAAGATAAGCTGCTGCCATCGGTACTTATTAGCAGTGGAGCTGATATTTTATCGTATGGAATGGGTGAAAAATCGATTATTGATATCGCTAAAGCACTTAATAATGGATTTAACATAAATCTGCTACGAAAGCTCCCTCAGGTTGCCTTTTTAGCCGATAAAAAGTATGTTGATAGGTTGCCCGAGAGCGACACAATAATTTTAAAGTCGTTTGAAAAGTGCGTTGAGAATAAAAAGATATATGCAGAGAATTTTAAGCTCTTCGAAGTAGAGTCGAATAAATTAAATGCTAAAAAACTAGTTGAACCATATCAAGATAAGTTTGTGGTTGTTAATCCCCCCTATCTACCCCTAACAACTAAGGAGATGGATAACGGATTTGATCTACCATACACTCGTAGACCTCACCCTAAATATCATAAAAGAGGGGCTATCCCGGCCTATGATATGATAAAATATTCTATTAACTTACATCGTGGGTGCTTTGGTGGGTGCAGTTTCTGCACTATCTCGGCTCATCAGGGTAAATTTATCTCCTCGCGCAGTGAGGAGTCGATTTTCCGTGAAATAGAGCAGATAAAACTAGACCCCGAGTTTAAGGGTAATCTATCCGATATTGGAGGCCCATCGGCTAATATGTATAAGATGAGCGGAGCAGATAAAGAGATTTGCTTAAAGTGCTCGAAACCCTCGTGCATATTCCCTAAGGTGTGCGCTAATCTGAACAATAGCCATAAACCACTGCTTAAATTATACTCAAAGATACGAGAGATAAAGGGTATCCGCCGAGCCTATATAGGTAGTGGCATAAGGTACGATATGATTGATACCCCAAGCCGTGAGAGATATCTTACCGAGGTGATTCGCTATCACACATCAGGCAGGCTTAAAGTTGCACCCGAGCATACTAGCGATAGAGTCCTTCGCTCGATGCGCAAGCCCTCGTTCGAACTATTTAGAGAGCTTAACCGAGATTTCAAGAGTATATGTAACAGACATTCGCTACCCTACCAGCTGATTCCTTACTTTATATCGTCGCACCCCGAATGTAGGGTAGCCGATATGGAGGAGCTATCACGCTCGATGACAGGCCTCAATTTCGAACTTGAACAGGTTCAGGATTTTACCCCTACTCCTATGACCCTTTCAACTACACTATTCTACACTGGTTTTGACCCTTATTTGCAAAAAGATGTATATGTTGAGAGGGAGATTGAGAGAAAAAAGTATCAGAGAAGTTTCTTTTTTAAAGAAAAAAATAGTAACTTTACCGCTCGTGCATTCCCGCACAGAGCAAGGGGTAACAATAAGAAGAGAAGATAAAAGATAATGGCAAAAAAATTTATTGATAAGAGCGATAATCGCTCGAACGAGTTGGTGATGTTCCTAAGTGAGGAGCGTGGATTAAAACCACCTCAGGCAGTAGAGCTTGAGGAGGCAATTATCGGTGCGGTGATGATTGAGCGTGATGCTGTTCACGAGATTACCGATATATTAAAGCCCGAATCGTTCTATAAAGAGAGCCATCGTATGATATTTGAGGCTATTATGGAGCTTCACGCTAGAATGGAGCCTATCGACCTATATACCGTACATAACCGCCTAGCGGCAAAGAAAGAGCTTGAGACAGTAGGAGGAGCGGTATATCTTGCCGAACTTACCGAAAAGGTTGGAGGGGCATCACATATTGTATCGCACGCTAAAATTGTGGCTCAGAAATATATACAACGTGAACTTATTCGTGCTGCTACCGAGATTCAACGCACTTCGTTTGATGATATGGTGGATGTAGACGACCTTATTGATAGTGCCGAAAGCGAGATATTTAAGGTATCGGAAGGGCACATAAAAAAGGATGTTCGTAAATCGTATGATATAGTTGCCGAAGCACTGAACAACATCGAGGCGGCATCAAAAAATACTAATGGATTAAATGGTGTACCTACGGGATTTACCGAGCTTGATGATGTAACCTCGGGTTGGCAACCATCTGATTTAATAATCATCGCTGCTCGTCCTGCAATGGGTAAGACCGCCTTTGTACTATCAATGGCACGTAATGCAGCGATAGATTTCAAACAAGGGATAGCTATCTTCTCGCTCGAGATGGGTGACGTTCAGCTTATCACTCGTTTGATAGTGAGCGAGTCGCACCTTGACAGTACTAAAATTAAGACAGGGCAACTTTCGGCTATCGAGTGGAAACATCTTCAAGATTCGATTGTGCAACTATCAGAAGCTCCGCTATTTATCGACGATACACCTGCTTTATCAATTTTCGAGTTCCGCTCTAAGGCTCGTAGACTAAAAGCGCAGCACGATATTAAGATGATAATTGTTGATTATCTTCAACTTATGACTGGGCCAGCAGATGCACGAGGTAATCGTGAGCAGGAGGTATCGGCTATCTCACGTTCGCTAAAGGCTATTGCTAAAGAGTTAAATATACCTATCATAGCATTATCACAGCTTAGCCGTTCGGTTGAGCAGCGTGGAGGGAATAAGCGTCCGCAGCTATCCGACCTACGTGAATCGGGTGCTATCGAGCAGGATGCCGATATTGTATCGTTCATCTACCGCCCCGAGTATTATGGCATAACACACGATGAGATGCAAGTGGAGTATCAGCCTGGTACAGCCGAAATTATTGTTGCCAAGCACCGTAACGGTTCGCTTAAAGATGTACGGCTTAAATTTGTGCCCGAGCGTATGCGATTCGAAAATTTCAGCGACTTACCTCAAGCAGCCAACGTGGGTGCAGGACATTTATACGGCGCAACAAGCAGTAACGAGCCTGAAATAATGAATAGTATGGCATCGTTCGAGACAGAGGAATCACCTTTTTAAAAAATATAATTAAAATCATATAAGTTATGGAGTTCAGAATAATTGGTGTACCTGTATTTGAGGGGTGCAATATCAGGGGAGTGGAAAAAGCACCTGCTGTCATTCGCGAGAGTGGCTGTTTAGAGTATCTAAAAAGCAGGTTTACAGTTGTTGATTGTGGCGATATCGAGCTACTTCCATCATCTTTAGAGAGTATGCTAACTAATAACCCAACCATTAAATATAGCGATGTGGTGCTTGATATGGGCGAAAAATTATGCGCTGCTGTTAAACAATCTATCAACGAAGGGGCATTTCCTCTTATTATAGGTGGCGATCACTCTTTAGGAGTGGGGTCAGTTGCAGGTTCATCACTAGCGCAAGATAACAATATTGGTGTTGTATGGGTAGATGCTCACTCGGATATCAACACTGCAGAAACGTCTCCATCAAAAAATTACCACGGTATGCCTCTAGCCTCGTCGCTATATGAGGGTGATAGCAATTTTAGGGCTATCGGAGAAGATAAACCTAAAGTAAAGCCCGAGAACACATTTTTAGTGGCTGTACGCAGTATGGACGAGGGTGAGACTAAATTACGAGACAGAATAGGTATTAACCACTATATGGTTGTCGATATTCAACAAAAAGGGGCTAGCAAGGTAGCTAAAGAGATAGCCAATAAGTTAGCAGATAATGGGGTAAACAAACTTCACCTTAGTTTTGATATGGATGTTCTATCTCCCGAAGAGACAGGAGCTTTTAACTGCCCTGTAAGTGGAGGACTAACAAAGGGCGAGCTACTAGAGTTTTTTGCAGCTATCTTCTCATTGGGTGTAGTATCATCGATGGATATTACCGAGTACAACCCCGACAATGATGGCGATGGTAAGGGCATTGCTATTATTAAAGAGATAATTAAGTGTATTGCAGATAATATATCATAAAAAAAAGATTATGAAACGTTATTTTTACAACGATGGAACAAATAGATTTGGTCCTTGCTCTATTGAGGAGCTAAAGGCAGCTAACATTAAGCCAACAACCGAGGTGTGGGAGAACGGTATGGAGAATTGGACTGCCGCAATAAATGTTGAAGAGCTAAAGCACCTCTTTGAAGGGGGAGAGAACACTCCTCCACCATTCACACCGAATAATTCAGCAGGTAACTTCAACCAAAATAATAGCAATAGCTATAATCAACCACAACGAGATATACCTCCAACGCATCTTGTTTGGTCAATACTAACAACTATACTTTGCTGTATGCCATTGGGTATTGTAGCTATAATCTACTCGTCGAAGGTTGAAACAGCCTATAACAGAGGCGACTATAAAATGGCTCTTAAATACTCAAACGATGCTAAGAACTTCTCTATTGCCTCGTTAATTGTGGGTGCTGTAACAACCATTATTGTTATAATATTGCAGGTTGCCAGTGTTATAAGTTTAGGTGCGTGGTAGATAAAAAAAAGGGGTTACTAATAGGGGTTATATCTGTGATTGCTATAACTGTTATCATAGTGTTATACAAAAGAATATCACCTACGGAGTCTGTATATTTTCCGCAGTGCCCTTCATACAAATATTTTGGTATCGAATGCCCTGGGTGTGGTTCTCAACGAGCACTACACCACCTGCTTAATGGTAAGTTTGGTGCTGCCTTTAAGGTTAATCCAATCCTTGTTTTAGCTATACCCTATCTAGGTATTCTTTTATGGTTAGAGGTTCACTTTAGATTAAAAGGTGGCTACACCACAACACTACGCAAGATTAGAGATGTAATGTGTGGGAAATGGGCTATCTATACAATTGTAGCAATACTAATTTTATATACAATAATACGTAATATTACATAGATTATGAAGAGCTTTATTTGTTTGATAATAATGGCATTAGGATTAAATATATCTTATGCTCAGTACTCTAAATATTTTAAAAAAGGTGCACTACGCATAGATATATCACACTCTGGCGGGATGGGCACCGAGGGTTACAAGCTGTTGGGCACAACCCAAGAGCCTAGCTGGGGCGGAAACCCCGATAACCTTATCGATACCACTCACTACGGTATTCAACTTATAAAAATACTTGATTACAAGACAAAAAAAGTTATATACTCGCAGTCGTACAATACTCTATTTAACGAGTGGTTAGATACACCAATGGCACGCAATAGTAGTGGCGCATATTTCGAGTCTCGACAAATTCCATTACCTCGAAAGAGAGTAGTAGTAGAAATTTATAGCCGTGCCACCTTACCAACGGATAACAGTTTTACTAAAATGTTTTCGGCAGTTATTGACCCCAAAAGTAGCGCCGAGAAAGATGATAACGAAATATTCCGCACCTACGACATTGAGATAAACGGTAAATCATCTAAGTGCGTTGATATAGTAATATTGGGTGAGGGCTACTCGCAAAGCGAAGAAGAGCAGTTTGTTAGCGATTGTAAAAAATTCACCGACCAGATATTAGAGATTTCACCCTACAAAGAGCGTAGAGCCGAATTTAATGTTCGTGGAGTATGGACCCCCTCAAAAGATAGCGGAGTAAGTTCGCCAGCAGGAGGTAAGCTAAATACCCACTTCGATGGTGGGTTCGGCACATTCGGTTCGGACAGATATTTTATGGTTGAAAACCAAACGGCAGTAGCAAAAGCGGCAGGTAATGCACCGTATGATACAGTATATATTTTGGGAAACACCGATAAATATGGCGGAGGGGGAGTATATAACTTCTATGCCGCAGGGTCGGTTCGTAACGCATCATCGGCACTGGTTCATATACACGAGATTGGGCACTCGTTTGTCTCGTTAGGCGACGAATACGACTATGCAGGCTATGAGAGCCATTATTTCACAAGCGAACGCGAACCTTGGGAGGAGAACCTCACCACACTAAAAGATTTCTCGAAAAAGAGAATATGGAGCTCGTTAATGCCTAAAAATAAGAGTATCCCAACCCCAAAAGATGGAGTAACATCGATAGATGATGTTGGAGTGTATGAGGGCGGAGGATATGTCGAACGAGGAGTTTATCGCCCTGCAATAAATTGTATTATGCGCTCGGTTAGAGGTGATGTTAAATTTTGCCCTGTTTGTACCGAGGCAATTAATCGCATAATAAACCAATATACTAAATAGTGGTAAAACAAACATACAAACTCAAGCCACTAGAGCATAAAGCCGCAATAGCAATTTTACGAGACCACCGAATGCGTAAAATAATGCTATATACAGGTCTGTCGGCTATGTTAGCATTTCTAGCTTGTACATTTATTGCAGTAACGATATTAGAGGGGGAGGAACAAAATTTCACCCTCCTACACGTGCTCGTCCTCTTTATCGGGATAACAACAATAGGTGCCCTTCTAGGGTATCTTAGCACTAGCCGCATAAAGCGTGATATCGACACCGCACGAGTAGAGGCTGAACTGATAACAGCCTCTACTGTTGTACTTCAAGATATAGTATATTCATCAAGTATTAGTAACAAACTAATGATGATTAAACATCTACACTCATATATGATCAACTCTAGCGATGATTATAGATATGAAATTCCACACGATACCGATCCAAAACAGAAAAATTTCAAGCTTTATAGGGGCGCAAACTCAGGTATCTTTCTATGGTGTAAATAGTCCAAGAAAATTTAGCATCAAAATTATTATTCTATATAAAATCCTCATAATTAAAAATATACAGCATTATATTAATCAAATAATAATAAATAAAACAACTCGTCTGATTTTAGATAAACATTATGTTT
>CAYJHM010000048.1:4824-11827 GCA_964369935.1 uncultured Rikenellaceae bacterium | reverse complement strand
CCAAGGGCACTGGCAGCCTTTTGCCTCGAATCACGTAATTTAAGCGCAGCTTCCCATGTCTGCGACTCTACTATTGCTAGTTCACCCTCTAATCTCTCTACTGTTTGCCCACCACACTCGATTGAGAGTAGTTGTTGCTCTAACGAACTTTGAATATCTAACAGTTCGTCGATAGTTGATACAGTAAATCGATGTTCAAGAGCGTGAATAGTGTCGAGACGCTGCTCCACTTCGGATAACCTTATTGGATTATGTTCGATAGTTGAGGCAAACACCTCTAGCTGCTGATTTATATCTTTAAGTTCTTCGAAAACAGAAGATAATCTATCACTTATACCCTCCTCTTTAGGTAGGTAATACGATATTTTATTGCACTGGTTATTTACTTGTGTTAGTGATGACAGTATAGCCGAGTCGCCCCCTGATAGCTGCGATACAGCAACATATAGAGCCTCGCCTATAGTTGAGGCGTTAGCTAAAGTATCTCGTTCTTGCTCTAATAGTTCTTTCTCGCCCCTAGTAAGAGCTGCGCTAACCAGTTGTTCAAGTTGATATTCAATATATTCTCTGTTTTGCAGAGAACTACTGTTTAACTGTTTGGCTTTAGCTATCTCTGCACGCATCTCTATCACCTTATGATACATCGAGATATAATACGAGGTAATATCCCCAGCTTCTGCAAATGTATCTATTAGGTGAGTTTGAAAGTTACTGTTTGATAGAAGTAGAGTTTGGTGTTGCGAATGAATATCAATAAGAAATCCACCTATCTGTTTTAAAAATGTTTGAGTTACAGGTTCATCATTCACATAGCTCTTCGATTTACCGCTAGGAGTAATGAGCCTTTTAATAGATAACATATTACTGTACTCTATTTCGTGACTATCAAAAATTGGTTCAAGTAGTGACGAGATATTTGATGTGTCAAACTCCGCCTCAACAACAAGGTTTTTTGAACTATTGCGAATAAGCGAACTATCCCCTCTACCACCAAGCAATAACGATACAGCACCCAGAAGAATCGACTTCCCAGCACCTGTCTCGCCCGTTATGATATTTAGCCCTTTATTAAACTCAATATCTAACGACTCGATTAATATATAATTCTCTATATGAACCCCCTTTATCATATACCTATTTTAATCTAGCAACTATCTCATCAACTATGTCCGATGCAACCATCGACTTATCTTTTAACGGGTAATCAAGCTCGCTCTTATGGTCGATAATTGTTACTTTATTGGTAGAGTAGCCAAATCCTGCACCACTATCAGCTAAGGTATTTAACACAATAAAATCTAGCTTTTTATCTTCTAACTTTTTACGTGCATACTTAACTCCATCGTGCGATTCTAAAGCGAATCCTACTAGTAACTGGTTCGAGCGTTTATTTGCTCCAATTGTTGCAGCAATATCTTTTGTTTGAATAAGCTCTACGCTCATCTGTTTACCCTTTTTGAGTTTAAGCACTGAAGGGTTAGATGGGGTATAATCTGCCACGGCTGCCGCCATAACGATTATATCTTTATCAGATGATAATTCAACCGATTTAGCAAACATATCCTCGGCAGATAGTGCCTTTATCTCGTTTGTTCCTACTACGGAATTAATAAGCGTACTATCAACTGAACCACGAATAATCGTAACCTCAGCCCCCCTACTAACAAGTTCTCTAGCAATTGAATAGCCCATTTTACCTGTGGAGTGATTACCTATGTATCTAACAGCATCAATAGGTTCGATTGTGCCACCTACTGTAATCATAGCTTTTTTACCCTTTAGCTCTAGCCCTTTCGAGAAGTAGTTATTAAGAAACTCAACTATCTCCTCAGGCTCGGCCATACGCCCTTTACCAATCAGACCGCTAGCCAATTCGCCACTTCCAGGCTCTACAACCTCTACTCCATGGCTTTTTAGAGTAGCAATATTATTTTGAGTGGTGATGTGATTATACATATCCAAATCCATAGCAGGAGCGATAAACACAGGACAACGAGCCGAAAGATAGGTAGTAATAAGCAGATTATCTGCCACACCGCTACACATTTTACCCATTGAGTTAGCTGTAGCTGGGGCTATAAGATAGGCGTCAGCCCACTCCCCTAGCGATACGTGCGAATTCCATTCCCCATTTTCGGGGTTAAAAAATTCTACCACAATAGGATTTTTTGATAATGTTGCTAAAGTAAGAGGGGTGATAAACTCCTTTGCTAATTTAGTCATGATAACCTTAACCGAGGCACCATCTTTAACTAATAAGCGAATAAGCATAGCCGCTTTATAAGCGGCTATGCTCCCTGTTACTCCAATTAATATGTTTTTACCCTTAAGCATATTAACTAAATATTTATATGTTATACCCTACAATTTGCAGGATAAATAGACTATTTTTTAACTACAAGCTCACCTTTTAGGAACTCCTCTGTTGCAACCAATACAGGTTTAGGCAGCCTCTCATAATAGGTAGATATCTCTATCTGCTCTCTATTCTCGAATGTCTCCTCTAGGTTGTCATTAACATTACTGAACTCCTCTAATTTCTGTTTAAGCTCTTTTTTAATCTGCATTCCTATTTGGTTTGCTCTACGCGAAATAACATTCAACGACTCGTATATGTTACCCGTAGCGTTATCTATATCCGCAAGGTTACGTGTAACTGTGTTTGTTGGAATATTCCCTTTTTTAGGATTCATCTTTACAATATATTTTAATGTTTAACCTATTTCTTTACTCTTGAGTATTTTGATTATTCTCTGGAGCACTTTCTTCGCTCGTTTGAACCTCTTCACCGCTTTCAATACGCTCAATTTCGGTATTTACCTCTTCAAGCTCTTTGATTAGTTTCTCTAACTTCTTCTGGTTAGCCTTTTCACCTTTCTTGTTCTCGTCAAGAATCTTCTCTTCTAAAATATCCTTTCTCTTGTATATCTTATCATGCAGAAGAACTACATCTGAACTATAATCGCTAATTGTTGCTTGCCCTTGAGTGATTGCCTCAGCATTACGGAATAGTCTCTCGGCCATTCTTGAGTATTGGCTCTCTGGAAACTGTGAAGTTAAACTATAGTAAGCATCTATTACATTATAGAAACGCTCTCTCTGCTTATCTGCCACACTCTCTTTAGCATACGCATAATTTGATTTAAGAATCATAAACAAAATCTCCTCACGCATAGGTGTATCAGGTGCACGTTTTAAGATATTTTTTAGCGTAGTGATAGCTGAATTATGATAACCAATCTTATAGTATGTTTCGCCTACATAGAAATCTTTCTTGTGCATGCGCTCTACGAGCTCTAAAATATACGAACGAACCTTCTCCGCATTCTCACTATTTGGGTATCTGTAAAGATACTCCTCGAATGCGCCTTTAGCATTTACTGCATTGGTCTGGTCAAGCTCAGAATTTGGCGTATCATAATAGAAACTCATTGCGTACATGTACTCCGCCTTTTCGATAAATGGACTACGTGTATAATTTTTTCTAAAGTCGTCGAACATCTCACCACTCGACAAAAAGTCACCTCTATCAAATAATGAGTTAGCGAAATAGAACTTGATAGTATCTATCCGTTCTGTTCCATCGTACACATTCATTATATTAGAGAATAGTGTAATTGCTTTTGTAGTTTTACCCTCCTTATAGTAATCAAGTGCTGCTTGGTACTGTTTCTCATAATCATTACTCTCTAATAATTTGCCATACTCACCACATGATACGACAAAAAGTGATAGCAGAAACGTATTTATATAATTTTTTACTTTCATATCCTAAAATTAGTTACATTCAACGTGCAAAGATAGTACTTTTTTTTAATTTTTAAAAAAATATACATCATAAAATACAAAAAATCTTTATTTTCAAACCATTCTCTATCTGAAACTCAGGTTATAAACCTGAGTTTCAGATAAGAAACAGTCAGACTTTCTTTATTGCAGCTCATTTTCAGCACCTTATTGCAAAATACGATGCTCACACACATTAAGTGTGCTCCGCTTCGCTTTTACAATAAGGTGCTGAAACTGAACTACACTAAAAAAAGTCTGTTGGTAATGGTTTATTATCCTGGTTATAAGCAATTTAAACTATTTATTATCCAAAACTCAGGTTATAAGATAAATTGCTAATATTGCTATTGCGATACCTATCCATCTACGCATTGACATTCGTTCTTTAAATGCCACTACTCCAACTATTACTGAAACAACAACTATTACGATATTTATAGTTGGAAATGCCACAGAGGCATCAATAAACGAGAGCGCCGTTAGCAGTGAGTATACATTTACTACATTAATTAGCCCCATAATCACACCACCTATCACACTTCTAAGTTTAATTGGCTGATTACGATTACCCTTACGACTTAAATAGGCGATAAGCCCCACAATTAAAGATGAGAGATAAGTTATAAATGTTAATGCCGAATTTTCACTATCACTCTCGATATAGTTATGCTGTACAAATTTAATTGTCGTGTCGTTGGTACCACAAAATATAAATACTAGCAAAGGCAAAATAGCAATATGCCACGCTTTTTTGTTAACTACGCCTGAGGTAATACCTTTTTGGGGCTCAATAACCATTAAGTAGATAGCAACTAAAATCATAGCTATTGCACACCACCCTGCTAATGAAATTATCTCGCCAAATGCTAAGAATGAAACAATAGCAGGGAGAATGAGCGACATTCTAGTCATTAGTGTGGTTATAGCTATCCCAAATTTTTTTGTAGTGATAGCATATAAATACATCGAGCTATAGAATAAAATACCCAACAGTGCACCACCATATAGCCACCCTTCGTATAGTATTGTATTCGAAGATATTATACCTTTAGGTAAAAGCATAAACGATACCAATGCAGCTACAATATAATTAATTATTATTGCTTGCACACTATTAATGCCTACACGTTGAAATATCTTAAAAAGTATATTAAACGAAGCTGATGTAAGTGCTACTATAAAAAGATACAGCATAGTAAATGTGAAATTAGTAAACTACTAACGCTCTAATCTCTGGCGTAATTTGTCTCCTAACTCCTCAAACCCATCTTTATTTAGCAGCGCAAACATATTTCGTTTATACTCCTCAACCCCCTCTTGATTGAATGGATTGACATCTAACATATATGCCGAAATGGCACAAGCATACTCGAAGAAGTATAGTAACATTCCAATATTTTCAGCATCCGCTTTCGGAATAACAATAGTAAGATTAGGTACACCGCCATCAGTATGGGCAACCATTACCCCTTGCTGTGCTAACGCATTTACCTCTGAAATGGTTTTACCTGCTACATAATTAAGACCATCTATATCATCTTTGATACGCTTAATTGTTACATCATTTTGGCTTTTTTCGACCTTAATAAATGTTTCAAACATAAGTCTCACGCCATCTTGCATATATTGCCCTAACGAGTGCAAATCGGTTGAGTAGATAGTTGAAGCAGGAAAAAGTCCTCTCCCTTGTTTGCCCTCACTCTCGCCATATAGCTGCTTCCACCACTCGCACAGAGCCCACATTTTTGGCTCGAATGTTGCTAATACCTCAACACTTTTACCTTTATTATACATTAACGAGCGAAGTGCAGCATAGGTAATAACAGGATTACCCTCTTCTGTCTCCTCTTCCATTAGCTTTTCTATATCATAAGCTCCACTCATTAACGACTCGATATCTATACCTGCAACGGCCATAGGGAGTAACCCTACTGGTGTTAAGACAGAGAATCGACCACCTACATTGTCTGGAATAACAAAAGTTTGATAGCCCTCAGCATTGGCTAGGCTACGAAGAGCACCAGCGTTAGCATCAGTTACAGCCACTATACGCTTAGCTGCCTCTGTTCGGCCATATTTGTCTTCTATAATCTCTCTAATATATCTGAATGCAAGAGCAGGTTCAAGGGTTGTACCCGATTTTGATATAACAATTGCTCCTACCTCTCTATCCTCTAATAGCCTACGCAGTTCAAATGCATAATCGCCACTGATATTTTGACCTGCCCATACTATATGAGGAGCATCGCCTTTATCAATATAAGAGAATGCATTATTAATTATATCTATTACAGCACGTGCCCCAATATACGAGCCCCCAATGCCAATAACCACAACTACATCACATATAGCAGCTAGCTCGGTGGCACAGCGTTTAATCTCCTTAATTTCCTCCATTGTGATAGCAGAAGGGAGTGATTTCCAACCTAACATTTCTGCACCCTCGCCTGTACCGTTAATCACCATTTGGTTAGCCTGCTCGGCTTTACCAATATACTCATTAATCTCTTCGTTTGTCACATAATCCATTAGATTACCGAACTCTAACTCGATGTTGTTTGCCATAATTATTTGTATTTAATATTGTACTATTTTAATTTCTTAACAACCCTCGACATTACATCTTTGGCCACACCCTTTCTATATAAAATTTCATATACCGCCTCAGCAATAGGAAGGTCAATTCCCCTCTCCTTAACAATGTTATGAATACATAGCGATGAGTAGTAACCCTCAGCTATCATATCGTTAAGCTCAATTCTGGCAGCTTGTATCGAATAACCTTGACCTATAATCATTCCGAAGGTACGATTACGGCTGAATTGCGAATATGCCGTTACAAGTAAATCACCCATATATGCCGAGCGAGTAAGGTCCCTATCGAATGGATATGTAAGCTCTAAATATCTATTAATCTCTTTATAACCATTTGAAATGAGCACAGAGATAAAGTTATCTCCATACTTTAATCCTTTACATATACCTACGGCTATAGCATAGATATTTTTCATTACTGCGGCATACTCTGCACCATATATATCGGTCATCGCCTCGGATTGAATATATTTACAGTTGAAACTATCTGCTATCGAACGAGCTGTATCAATGTTTTTACAAACAACATTGATGTAGGTTAAACGCTCGTAAGCAATCTCCTCGGCATGGCAAGGGCCTGTCAATACACCTAAATTATCATACTTAACCGAATATACTT
>CAYJHM010000048.1:0-4814 GCA_964369935.1 uncultured Rikenellaceae bacterium | reverse complement strand
GGTAACGATACCCTTGATAGCTGAGATAATCATTTTACCCTCTAACGGTACACTCAATGGAGCTAGCACATTAGAGAGGAAAGCCGAAGGTACAGCAAATATTAAGATATCTGAACCTAAGACTGCATTATTTAAGTCGCTATATATGGTTATTTCTTGCTCTTTAGGGAAGTGTACATCCGAGAGGTATTTATTATTCACTCTATTATTCTCTATTCCCTCACGTACACTACTGTTTGATATGTACCAGCCAATATCACAACCACTATCAACCAAAATTTTAGCAATAGCAGTAGCCCAACTGCCATATCCAACAACACAATATCTTGACACTCTATTTATAATTTTCATATTAATACCCACATTGTTCCAAGCACAAAGATAATAATTTTTAGGAGAAAATTATTAGAAAGTCATTAATTTTATTAAAAATATAACAAAAATTGAATAATAAACATCATAACAAGTGCAGCACTACAATAAATCGTAACGAATAAGTTTCGAGTCGTAGGTTGTTCCATAAAGTTGATTAGTTCGTTCGTCAATGGCAATAGTAGAGATAAAGTTAGGTAATATATACTCTCTAAATAATCTACCTTTCCAGTCGAATACTCTTAAACGACTAATTGTAGATTCGCCTTGATAGTTCCCCTTTATTGGTGAGCCTGAATATAGTGCATAAAGCCAAGTATCAGTAGCATAAAGATCAATGTACATCTGTTTAGTAGCATCCCCCCAATTCTCTTCACCTACTTTTAACCAGTCGAATATAGCAGGTTCGTTATAGTATCGCTTAACCACCTCTACATTATTACCCTCAATCGTGTATATGGTTAATTGATCACTAAATCTTCCCCCAGCTGCAAAATATTGCCTGTTTGGAGAAGATACTAATATTGAACGGTTACGTAAATACCTCACCATAGAATAGTTAGGATGACGTGCACGTGTTCTAAGTTGGTTGTCAAGATATTTGCCAAAATAGTCGATAATGTCGCCCTGCTTATTTATTAAAGCAAACTGCCCCTGTTTAAATGCACCATCACTAACATAAAAGTTACCTAGCACCGATAATTGCGAACCTAAATTTTCGCTTTTGAGTAGTAGTTCGTAGCAAAAGTCATCATTATTAACTTTGCGATTTTTAAATCTTGTTGCGTTATAGCTGTATAGTTTATGATTATCGATATTGTACAACTGAATTATTGTATCATTAATATCTTTTTCAAGTAACAGAGGCGAACTATTATAACAATAGCGCTCGTCATTAATATCAACAAACCTAGCAACTTTTGTTGGGCTATCTAGGTTTATAACCGAGAAATGTTTCCCATCACTCCCCCCTTTCGAGTCGCTTATATATAGCTTATCGTCCACTATCTTCATATCCGAGGGGAACTCTAATTTTAGGTGACTAAACACCTCTTTCCCCTTAAGCGAATCAACTAAATCTATAGTGCCCAACACATTGACCCCACCTCTACATCCAAAAAGGAGCAGAGATTGAGCTAAAATCAGACAAAAACAGTTTGATATTCTCATATACGAATACTTGATAATTGGTACAAAATTAACGATTATTTTTATTAATTAAAAATAATTTGTCAATAAATTTTGAATTTTAGGATACATTTTCCGAATGTAAGAGCAATATAGGCAGAGAAGGATAAATTATACCCTAAATTCGTACACTTTATTTTTGATGCCCCATTGTGGTATTATGTCGATATGTAACCAACTAACACCACCCTCTAGTCTTATATTCACTGGCAGGAGATGCTTGTTAGCCTTTATTTTTTGTCGTGCCTCAAAGGCTGTCATTCCACAGACGGTAAAGTCGCCCGCTTTGCCCAATACATGTGCCGATAAGTATGGATATTTTTTACTAGTGACAAGTTGGCAGCGGTTGCAGCGTAGTCCCCTCTGCGTAAACTCTTGACCGTTATTACACACCATCGGCACTTTCAAAATATCTCTACGTACTATTAGTAGAGTATGAATGAAGTGTGTATCTAAAAATTGCCATGAGCTAGTTTTCCAACGATCATAAATATGGGGGCAAACCAACTCTTCGATATTAAAGTATCTCTTTAATGCAGTAATATAACTATCTCTTCTCATAATACAAATGAAGTATATTCAGCATTAAATTACTACTATTAATTGTAAGAGTAATTATAATTTGTATAACTCTTCAAGATGTGAGTTAAATTCGGAACGCCCCTCTCTACTCCACTCTTTTGCCTCTTCAGTAACATCTATAAACTGCAACTTAACTACCCTACGTTTAGGCATAGCTAAAAGTGATGGCAACGCCTTTATAAATGTTGAGATAAGAGGCGGAGTAGCATTTCGCCCATATCTACTAAATCTACTACCCCACAGCCCGTCAATCTTTACGATAATCACACGTGTGGCATCTGGCAAATGCGAAACAATATTATGGGCTAGTTGCTTATTACCTATTACTTCGGTGCCTCTATGTGTAAGTTGCCCTGATGGGTAAAGCAAGATATTATCCCCTTTTGCGAGAGCTTCAAGAGCTAAACTTTGAAGTAAACGAACCGATTCAACCCCTCGCCTTGAGCGAGATAAGTCAGGAACGGCAATTGCTCCAAAACTACGAATCAGACTACCTACAATAGGCATTTTAACATACCCCTCATCAACAAAAGGGCGTATATGGGTCTCGTAGAGTGTACTATATATTATTACAGGATCGAAAAGCGAAGTGTGGTTTGGTAAAAAAAGGTGATTATTATCTCTTGAAATAACTTCGACCCCTTGAACCACAATCTTATATCTTACTTTTAGAATATTCTTTAACAAATTGAGCATTAAAGCAGGTGTTCTAAGTAGTAAAAGTATAGTTGTTATTAGCATCACCACACTAAACATCAAAAACATATATTTAGCCTCAAAAAAGTAGGTAATAGCCGATATACTAATCGATGCAAGCAGAATAAAAATAAATGACACCTGATTAAAGTATCCAAGTACTATCGACAGAAACTCGCCTTTAACAATACGCTGAATAGAGGCATCAAGCGGTACTTTAAAAAATCCCGAGAGAAGAGCTACCATAAATATTGCACTACCGAAAAGCTCGACGGTCATATTATAGGTGAATATTGCAAACATAATAAGCGAAATTAGAATACCTGAACTTAGAACAGATATAAGCCTATTGCGCTGTCTAAATAGTAGCCCCGAGAGGAAACACCCAAGAGTAATACCCACCGCTGCGAGAGATAAAATAACCCCCGTTTCGCGCGAGGAGAGCGATAAATCTTGCCCACAATAGATAAGTAGTCCTATTTGTATAGAGGCAGCGAGCCACCAAAAAACCGATAGCACAAAAATTGTTCTATTAAGCCCCGAATAGCTCTTAGCCTCGCAATAGGTTGTATATATTGCTTTCAGTGGATTAATTGTTCGATATTCGTTGATAGTTTCAACCTTAACGGTGTTTTTGATTGTTAGAGCCGAAATTAACCCTATCACTGCAAATACTAATAGTAACAGATATGGTATCATCATATTATCTACACTATCAACCAAAAAGGCTGCTACTAGCATCCCTGAAAGCATACCTAAAAATGAGACTGCTTCCATACCACCTACACCAAAAGATATTCCCTCTTGCCCCGCTGTTTCACGTATTAAACCATATTTAGCAGGAGAGAAAAGAGCACTCTGTACCCCCATAAGGAGTATCGAACCAACCGTTATAGGTACCGATTGCAAAATAAAACCCAATATCGCCACTCCCATAATAGGAATCTCTGCAATTTTAGCCCACTTAATTATTTCACGTTTTGGGTAGCGTTGAGCAAGCCTACCAGCATAAGGAGAGAGAAATATATAGGGTAACACAAGAGCTGCCGCTACGCAACTAATTAATAACGACACATTTTCATCATCAACCCACAGTACAGCAATAAAACTAGCAAGTGCTTTTAGGTAGTTATCATTAAGAACGCCTAATAAATTTGTAATAAATAGCGGTATAAATCTCTTTTTCACTCTTGTACACCAATTAATATATCAAAAACTGAGGTTATTAATTATCCCTCTTCTTAATTCCCCTTTGTGGGTATAGTAGCCACTCTTTTTGATTAGGGTTCATTGCCCAACTCATAGGTAAATTAATATTTAAACTGTTACCATATAATTCAACTGTAACAAGGTTATCTAACGCTCCCAACTCATCCGAAATATCCCCTGTTAGCCTATTAGATGCAAGCACCAAGGTGGTTAATCCCTTTGATTGTGAAAGCGAAGTAGGAATCTCGCCATAGAACATATTATTAGCCAAATTTAAGTGTGTTAGCTCTTTAGATTCGAATTTAGGTATAACACCAACAATCTGATTATCGCTTATGCTAAAAACCTCTAGTCTACTAAGTTTAGCTATTCCTTCAGGCAATTTGCCCGTCAGCTCATTATTCGAAAGCTCTAATATCTGCATATTTTTCAACATTGAGATAGTTTCGGGAATCTCGCCACTTAGTCGGTTGTTACTTAAATCTAAAACCTCTAGGTTATTCAATTTGCAAATTTTATTCGGAATTGTGCCGTCAAATTTATTATAACTTAATAGTAACGACTCTAAATTCTCGAGCTTAACTATTTCAGCAGGAATAGTGCCAGAAAAATTATTATCTGTTAATATTAAAATTGTTAGTTTTTCAAGTTTCAAAAGCGACTCTGCAAATTGACCACTAAACTTATTACCCCCTAAATCTAACGCTGTAAGAGATGGTAAATCGCCTATATTATCTGGAATATAATCAAGTTTATTGTCGCCTAAA
>CAYJHM010000047.1:3708-11871 GCA_964369935.1 uncultured Rikenellaceae bacterium | reverse complement strand
TATGAACTAAATCCAAGAGAAGGAGCCATTGTAACGTCAATCAAAACATCTTTAGATATATCCGAATAGTAGTTAATACTACCCCTTATTCTTGAATCTATTAGCTCGAAGTCTAATCCGATATTTTGTTTAAGTGTTTGTTGCCACCTAAGGTTACTATTGCCATACCCCATTATAATAGCACCTATATTCCCTTTATATGTAATATCACCTAATGAGTTATAGGAGAACATACTCATTGCTTGGTATGGTGAGAAATTCTGACCTCCCGTTGTTCCTATCGAGCCTCTAACCTTTAATACATCGAATATGCTACACTTCTCCATAAAGCTCTCCTTGTGAATATTCCAACCAGCACCAATACTCCAGAAAGTTCCCCAACGATTGTTCGCTCCAAACATTGAAGAGGCATCTGAACGTATCGACATATCTAATAGATACTTACTATCGTATGAGTAGCCAATATTTCCAACAACACCTATAAGTCGTGTGATGTTAAAATCTCCCGAAGGTCTGGCTCCCTCTTTAAAACCAATACCCATACCTAAATGATCCATATTGATATTTGGATAGCCATAGGCAATAATGGAAGATATATCATTTTGTGTCTCTCTAATATTGTAAGCAACTCCCGCATTTAAAGCGTGTTTATCTATCTGCTTAAAATAGCTTAGCGTCACATTTATATCGTAAGAGAAGCCCTTGTCAAAACTTTGCGAATAACTACCTTGCTCCTCTTTTGGTATACTATTACTCGAATCATTGCTGTGGAATGAGGTGTGCATATTAGATAGATAACTATCCGAACGATAGTCGTCAAGACTGAGCGATATATTAGCTTTTAACTTTAATGCACTACTAAAATCATACTCTAAAGAGAAATTATTTAGTAAATTATTGCTCTTATTATAATCCGATGAAGGAAGTGTTGCATTATATAGGTAGTTAGGAACCTCTTGTGTTGAAAATCCTCTATCATAGTATACAAATGAGTAGAGTATAGGTTGAACATTTCCATTCTCATCATAAGGATAGTAGTATGGATTTAGTGTTGTATAGTTAGAGTATTGCCCGTACGGTGAGTTAATACCCTGCACTCTATCGAACGAAGTGTAGTTAGTGAATTTTAGACTCTTAAGATTATATTGTAACTTAACACTACCACCATAATTACCACGGGAGGAGCCCTTCATTACACCTTCACTATTTGAGTAGAATAGATCAAATGCATACCTAAAAGTTTCGTCGCCCCCTTCCGCTGTGACAGCATGCTTATGCCCTACTCCAACACTCTTAACTGGTATCTTATACCACTCGGTATTATAACCCTGTTTAACCAATTTAAGTCGCTCATTGTATAGAGCTAATTTATTATTGATATCAGATTGCCCCGAGCCTTCAAAAAGTCCTGCTCTGCGCTCATACTCCAACTTCTCAGCTGCATTCATAAGGTTATACGACGATAAATCTGCCACGTCAAGATTTAAACTCGCATTGTATGTTATACGTAGCTCTCCTGGTCGTGGCGCATTTGTCTCAATAACAACAACACCATTAGCAGCACGTGAACCATATATAGCTGTTGCAGCAGCGTCCTTTAGGATTGTCATCGATTTAATGCGATTAGGATCAAGATCATACACCTTTGTTGCACTAACTTCAAAACCATCAAGGATAAAGGTTGGCATATTTGGATTACCCTCAAATTGTCCTTTGATACTCGAACTACCCCTTATTTCAAACTCTGGAACGGTATTAGGGTCGCTTCCCATAAGATTATTCTCTACCGTAACAAACGATGGATCGAGCATCGAAAGAGCAGATAACATGCTACCTGTTGTAACAGAGCGAAGTTCTGCACCTGTGAATGATGTAGCTGCTCCAGTGTAACTCTCCTTTTGTTTGAGAAAATATCCAGTTACTACCACATCATCAACAGCCATTTCATCAGCAATCAACTTAATAAGCATTTTGTCGGTTGCGCTAACAGTAGTTGATACCATACCTGTAAAACTAACCTCCAACAACACTCCCTCGGCAATATCCAATGCAAATTCACCTTTATCGTCTGTAATAGCACCTTTACCGCTGCCATCATTAGCAATAATAGTGGCACCCACAACAGGATTATTATCCTCATCAATAACACGTCCTTTAATATTTATCTGTTTAGGTTGCTCTATTTGAGTTACCTTATTGCTTGGCGACACAACAATCTTCGCATCCTCTATTCTCCACATTAAACCGTGTGGGAGTAATACCTCGTTTAGTGTCTCTTTAACACTCTTGCGTTTTAACGATACTGTTATACGCGTGGTTCTTAATTCGTTACTTACGTTTGAAACAATGACGTAGCCTATTTTACTCTCCTTGTAGACCTCTTCAAGTGCATCTGTGATGGTTTGATTATCTATATCAATAGAGATAATCTTACTATCTACCTCTTTTTGAATTGCTATATTTGCACTACTGCTCGCTCTAACATCTGTTACTGAACTAAATGCAAATATAAATAACCCTAATAAAAAGGGTAGATATTTCTTCGTTTTTTGTGTTTGTAAATAATTATTCATATCTTTGTACATATTCTATACGTTAATAAATAGAATTACTTTCATTACTTTGATGCTGCTGTACATTCCCCAATATATTGCAGCATCAACATCTTAGGAGTGCATACTTTATGTGCTCCTATTTTCTCTCTTTTTTTACTCTACTTCATACTTACCATCTATTAAATTAATACTCTTTCCACTTGCCATCTCAATAACATCAACAAGCGACTCTATTGAACTGTTTTTACTCATAGTAAATGATAGCTTTATATCTTTTATCTCCTCTTCACTATATGCAAACTCCACATCATACCAAGCCTCTACCTCATTAATAATATCTATCATAGGCGTTAAGTCTGCCGTGATATTTCCGTTAATCCAATCTATATATATCGACACATCGACCTCTGTAACCACGCAGCTTAAATCGTGTGCATTAACCACCGCCATCTGGTTTGGTTTAATAATCACAGGCTCTCTATTGGTTTGTCCAACACCAACCGACCCACTAACAAGAATCGTTTTAGTGTTCACACTATCTCGTGCATTAACATTAAACTCAGTACCATATACCTTCACATAACTATTGTTTGCACTAACAATAAATGGTTTATCCGATTTCTTAATATTGAAATACGCTTCGCCTTTTAATTTTACTATGCGGCTATCTCCGGTAAACTGCTCGGGAAGTGTTAAAGAGCTATTTGCATTTAGTATCACTTCGCTTCCATCAGGTAAATCAATCTTATAGGTATATTTAGCTGGGATAACTATTGTTATATCCTCGATCTCACTATCAGCAGGAGAAACCTCTTTTGTTTTTTTACTGAGAGCGATTGCTTCACTAACATTTTCTGTTGTTAATTCGTGTTTGTCGTTAGAAAGAGTTATCAATGTTGGTTTTGAAATGACAGGCGCATCAGCTGCTACAATAACAGGTTGCGAAACATCTGACATATTGTTATCTCTCCATACTAACATAGACAAAGCAATTACAGCGGCAGCCGTAATAACATATACCAATCTACGATGGCTGTGTTTTATATTTCGTTTAGGTTCTATCTTTTGTAGTAATCTTTTTGCCCTTTCATCAATATTAATTTTACGTAGTTTCACCACATAATCATCATATTCGTCTGCGTCGCTCATTAGCTCTTTTAAGAACTCTCTATCATCATCTGAAAATCGAATGTTTTCTGACGACTCGGCATCTTCTAACACTTTATAAACATTTCTGATTATCTCTTTTTCTTTATCTGTTACTATCTTCATAATTTATGTTTGTTTATAATATATATTCGGATTACCTATCTAAATCTTCCCGTTAATAATATATTTTTTTAATATTTTTGTTGTAGATATAAATATTTTCGTAACTTTGTCTCAATGAAAAGAGATGAGAAAATAGAGTTTATTAGTGATGAGGCATTATTGAGTTGTTTCAATAATCGTGATGCTGTTATGTTTTCTCAAGCATACAAAAAACTTTTTGGATCTCTATATCTTTACGCCTCAAAATTATACTCAGCCACCACTATAGATCCTGCCGATAAGGTGCAAGATGCTTTTGTCTATATATGGGAGCAGGAGAATTTATCGTTCGATTCGCTTATCAAGTTAAGGTCGTACGCCACACTATACATCAAGAATAAATACCTCAATCATATCGACAGCCTTAAAGCTGTTAATAACTATAAGGAAAGCATTAGAGTTAATGAAGAGTATAACTACGACACTCTTAAATGCGAGGTCTTCTCACTCATTGACGAGATGTACAATATCTTACCTTCACGATATGCCAAGACCATTGAGATGATACTGAAAGGCTACGACTCCTCTGAAATTGCGGAGATTATTGGTTGCAGTATACAAGCTGTCTATAAATACAAAACAGAGGCAATTAAAGTTTTAAGAGTTAAATTAAGCAAGAAATTATTTTCAACAATTTTACTTTTTGTGTAAAAGTTCAATGGCAAATTTCAATGGCAAAAAAATAAGCAGTTACTGAATTTCTTCGTAACTGCTTGATTTTCTGTGGGCCCAGCAGGGCTTGAACCTGCGACCCCCTGATTATGAGTCAGGTGCTACTAACCAACTGAGCTATGGGCCCTATTATTTATTAAAAATAATATGTCACTATTGTGCAATCTAATTTGATTGCTTACTAAAGCGTTATGCCTTAGGCGAATTTGTAACCTCTTTCTTGTTTTTTAAAAAAACCTCACCCATGTCGTTGTTAACCACAAAACACAACCCACAAAGTTACCCGTAATAAAAGTAAACGCAAAAAAAACAGCTAACACGACTCTCACAATGCCTCTCACATACTCACGTAACTAGAGACTTGCTACCCACCCTCAAAAGAGTTTTACGTCTTCGCAGTTGCAAATCTAATAAAAATTTTGTAACTTTACAAATAAATATTAGGTTTTTTTTACTTTTTTTTTGCTTGTATTGATTATCAGATTGTTATGAAAGCACTTATTCAACGCACTACCAATGCCACTTTATCTGTTGATGGTTCTGCTTACTCATCCGTGGGGGTTGGCTTAACCGTTCTTGTGGGTATCGGTAATGATGACACCACTGAAGATATTGAGTATCTCACTAAAAAGATTGTTAATATGCGAATATTTGATGACGATAATGGAGTAATGAACTGCTCGTTGCTTGATATTGCAGGAGATATTCTTGTTGTTAGTCAGTTTACTCTTATGGCATCTACTCGTAAAGGTAATAGACCATCGTATATTAATGCCGCACCGCCAGATTATTCGCAGCCGCTATATGAAGCTATGATTAATGAGTTTAAGCGCTACGATACAATTAATGTGGCAACAGGAGTTTTTGGTGGCGATATGATGATTAATTTAACTAATTGGGGGCCTGTGACTATATGGCTCGATTCGAAAAATAGATAGATATGACAATAGATGAGTTACAGTTGCAGGTTGATGGCTGGATAAAAAAGTATGGGGTGCGCTACTTTAGCGAATTGACGAATATGGCTATTCTGACCGAAGAGGTGGGCGAGTTAGCTCGTTTAATGGCTAGGCGTTATGGTGATCAATCGTTTAAGCAAGGCGAGAGTGATGATATAGCCGACGAGTTAGCAGATATTATCTGGGTAGTGGTGGCAATAGCTAATCAGACAGGAGTTAATTTAGATGAGGCAATAAAGGCGAACTACAATAAAAAAGTATCTCGTGATAGAGATAGACATATTAATAATGATAAACTGAAATAGTAAAGTATATGAATGATTGGAAAGATAGATTAGGGGTGGTATTCTCTACCAATAACAACTTTGAGTATCAGAGTGAAGAGGGTGATAGTGTGGTTGAGAGTGTAGATAATAGTAAGCAGTCGTTGCGTGTGTTTCTGGATAGAAAGCAGCGCAAAGGGAAGCAGGTTACAATTATTGCTAACTATGTTGGTAGCGAAGATAGTCTTAAGGAGCTTGCCAAGCAGCTAAAAACTAAATGCGGAGTGGGCGGCACAACTAAAGATGGGGAGATAATTATCCAAGGTGATTTTCGGGAGAAAATATTAGCCATACTTAAAGATAGTGGTTATACTAAAAGTCGTGTCATTTAGGTTGTTTATTGTTTGTGTTACAGACTAAATAATGTTTTAAAAATTTGTTTTATGTAATTTTTTTAGTACTTTTGTATTGAGTATGGTTGAGAATGAGTTATATAGCAGATTTAATAAACGTGACTCCTCGGCTTTTAATGAGGTGTACCTGTTGGTGTATCGTGAAATCTACGCGTATGCCCATAAACTCTTTTGTGCAACTGAAATCGATCCTAGCGATGTGATTCACGATATATTTATCGCTATATGGGATTTAAAAGAGTTAAAATTTAGTGACAGTAAGGGTATAAAAGCATATCTGTATGCAAGTATAAAAAACAGATTCAAAAATTATATTGCGCATCAAAAACATGTAGACAATTACTCGAAAGATGTGATGTTAAACGAATTTCATCTTAATTTTAAAGCAATAGAAAGCGAGTTTCAAGTTCTACTGTTGGAAAAAATTGAATCACTGCCTAGTGATTATGCTCATGTAATTAAGTTGTATCTTGAAGGGTGGAATAAAAAAGAGATAGCCGAAAAACTTCAAATAACAGAAAAGAGTGTATATAACAGAAGAAATAAAGCTGTTGAAATGATAAAAAAAAGTATAAAATTGGATTGTTTGTATATTTTTTGTAATTTGCTTACTTAGTTAATAGTCAATTAGATATATAAAGTGTAGAGGGAGATAGTGTAATCTCCCTCTATTTTTTTGTCTTAGGATTACCGATTCTAGCTCTTTCGATTGTACTAATTAATAAGAGGCAACTAATGATTTAATGGAATAATAGTAATATGGATAGCAGAGTAGGTAGAAAAGATATAGAGATAATGGAGGCGAATATCCTAGTAGCTAATGAACTGATGGATATAGCAGAGGGGGTGAGTGCGCCCTCTTGCCCGAATTTAGATATGTTAATTGATAATAATCCAGAGGCAAAAGATATGATTTGTGATATTGTAGATAACAGTAGCACAATATCGTTCGAGGGAATGCAGAATGATATTCTTAGGATGAACAAAGCTGTGAGGAGTAAAGTTACTCGTGGTCGCATTAGGAGGATAGATAAGATTATTGGGGTAGCGGCTATTGTAGGCATTGCAATATTTCTGATATTTGATTTTGGTGAACCTAATGAGCTACCTATAGTAGCCGAACGTGAGGTTATAGGCGAGATAAAGTACACACCCACCGAACCAACATTTATTACTGCAAAGGGCGAAGTGGCCGTAGTGGAGGAGTCATCGCAGATAAATAAAGTAGAGGAGTTGAGGGATGTTGCTACGATTACTAAAGAGATTGATATAGCAAAACCAGTAGATAATTGTAGTCGTTATTTGGTGCCAGCTAAATGCACTAGTAGTATTGAGTTAAGCGATGGTACTATTGTTCATCTGAATGCAGGGAGCGAATTGGTGTTTCCTGAGCATTTTAATGGCGAAAATAGGGTAGTTACACTTAAGGGTGAGGGTTATTTTGACGTAGCTAAGTCGGATAAGCACTTTGTTGTTAAGGTTAATGGGGTTGAAGTTAAGGTTTATGGTACGAAGTTTAATGTTAATGCGTACGAATCGGGGCGTGTTATTACTACTCTGTTATCTGGTTCGGTGTCGGTTCAATATAATAAGATTGACACACTAATCGAGAAACGTATAAGACCAAACCAACAACTAGATGTTAGTACGCTCAATGGTAGCTCGAAACTGTACAGCGAGATTGATGGTAGTAGATATATTCAGTGGTTAGGCGATTATTTTGTATATAATGCCGAACCAGTTATTGCTATACTACGAGAGATGGCTAACTGGTATGGCGTGCAATTTATCTACACAAAGGGGGTTGTTGAGAGCCTAATATTAAGTGGTACAATCAATCGAAATACTTCATTAGAAGATGTACTAGAGATTATAGAGTTAAGTAGTAACATAAAATTTAGAAAGGAGGGGGATATTTTGTATGTAGAGAGGTGTGACAATTAGTGTTGATAAGTAAGTTGCGTACGACGCAAATAAAAATCAATATAAA
>CAYJHM010000047.1:0-3686 GCA_964369935.1 uncultured Rikenellaceae bacterium | reverse complement strand
GGAGGATATTTCATAGATTTTGCATTTGTATTGTGTATATCCCCAACTTAAATCATCAATTATGATAATTCAAACGATAAAGTTATGGATAAAAATTTACTAAACAAACATGTATATAAGAATTTATTGCTTATATTACTTTTTTTTGCCACTATTACATATGCTCCGTTTGGCTATTCGTTTAGCGGGCAGGTTGATTATGCCGAGTATGTAAATAGCCGCAAGGTTACCATTAAATTAGAGAACGTATCTCTGAAAAGGGTTCTTGACGTCTTACGAAAAGAGAGTGGACTTAACCTTCTGTACGAAGAGGATAGGGCCTTATCGACAGTAAAACTGAGTAATATTAATTTTGAAGATGCAACAGTGTCGGAGGTGCTTGATTATGTGCTTTTCAATACATCGTATACCTATAAAATTACCGATTCGGGTATAGCGATAATGAAACAAGCTAGTCAGCCTCAAAGTGATAATCGACAACAAAAAGTTACGGGGCATATTCTCGACGAAGATGGTCAGCCAATTGTTGGGGCTACGATTCTATCAACTAAAAACCCGAAGGTGGGTAGTATATCAGAACGAAATGGTAGATTTACCATTACAACAACAGTTGGTGATATACTAGAGATTAGTTATACTGGTAAGCTAGATTATAGTTTCGAGGTGAAGCAATTACAAGACGATAAACCGATAATTATAACTCTGAAAACCGATGAGTTAGCTGTTGAGGATGTTTTTGTTACAGGTTATGGTAATATTAAGGCTCACGAAAATGTGGGAGCAATCACTCGAATTACTAGCGAGGATTTAATGATTTCAGCCGACAAAAACCTTAATCAGATGCTTCAAGGAAAGATAGCTGGTATGGTGGTAATTAATACTTCTGGAGCGGTGGGTTCGCGTCAGAGTGTTAAGGTGCGAGGAACATCTACACTACTAGGTAATCAAGAACCTGTTTGGGTTGTTGATGGAATTATACAAGAGGATCCTCTGCCATTCGAGGTTCAAGAATTTAATGCTTTAGGTGGTGGTGATGTAGGTAGTAATATCGATCAGATGCGTAACTTTGTTGGTAATGCTATTGCTTGGCTTAATCCTAATGATATCAACGATATTACTGTACTTAAAGATGCTTCGGCAACTGCTATTTATGGTGTTAAGGCAGCTAATGGTGTGATCGTTATTACAACTAAACGAGGTAAGGCGGGTCGTACAAATATATCTTACAGCACGAATATGTCGTTTAGCTTTAAAACAAATTATGATAAGTTACATCTAATGAACTCGGCAGAGCGTCTTAGTGTATCGCGTGAGATTATCGAACAAGGGTATTATTCTGTAATTGATTTCCCTGAATACGGATACGAGGGTGCTTGGGTAGATTATATGCTACGTGAAATTAGTGCCGAGGAGTTTAATCGTCTTGCCGACTACTACGAAGAGGTAAATACTAATTGGTTCGATTTATTAATGCGTAACCCTTTTAGTAATAGTCATAGCGTGAGTATATCAGGAGGAAATAACCTAATCTCGTATTATACATCCATTAACGCGTCGATGCAGAATGGTCAAGATATCTATAACGGGAGTCAAAATTACGGAATTAACCTAAGTGTGAATGGATGGTTAGTTGAAGATAAAGTTTCGTTCTCGGCTCGTGTATCGGGTAGTTATAATGTCACAAAAGGTCTTTTGGCAGATGCTTATGGATATGCAACCGAAACAAGTAGAAATATGCCTGCGGTAAATCCTGATGGTACAAGATTCTTCTACGAGGATAGCGATAATTCGGGTTATCTATATAACTTCGAAAACGAACGTGATAATGGCACTAATACCAATTCGGGTACTAATATAAATGGCGCGTTTAATCTTAAATGGCGAATTATGACAGGACTCGATTTATCAGCAGATATTGGTTATGGAGTATCGAATAGTGTTGGTCGCGTGTATAAAACAGAACTTACTAACTACATAGCTAAAATACGTGGATATGAGTTTGGTGAATATACTCCAGATGATTTACAGTACCATCAGTCGAAACTTCCTCACGGTGGTGAATTGACCTATAATCAAACAGGAAACGTGAATTACACTGTACGTACTCAATTGGCATACAATAAGGTGTTTAACGAAAAGCATAGGTTGTCTTCGTCGTTAGGAGTAGAGATGAGAAGTAACTCATACGATGGTTATACGCATTCCACTTATGGTTATATACACGATAGGGGGCGTTCGTTTGTTAATCCTCCTCTTACTGTGCTTAATTATGGTGATGTTTATAATGAAAATTCGTTGTACAACAATATTATATCGAGTACTACCGATAGAATTTCAAACTATATGTCGCTTTTCTATACTGGTTCTTACTCTTACAAAGAGAGATATGTTTTCTCGGCTACCGTTAGAAGTGATGCTTCTAATAGGTTTGGTCAAGATGCAAGATACCGCTTCTTACCTGTATTCTCGTTCGGAGGGCGTTGGAATGTAGCCGAGGAGGAGTGGATGAAGAATCAAGATGTGATAAATAATCTATCTCTAAGGGCATCGTATGGTTGGCAAGGTAATGTAGCAGAGAATTTTGGTCCTGAACTTATTGCTAATATCATAGGTACACCGCACCAATTGACTGGCGATTACTATTTAACGATTAAGTCGCTTCCTTATGAGAATTTGAGATGGGAAAAGGTGAAAAGTTATAACTTAGGTTTAGATTTTGGTATGTTCAAGAATAAATTTATGGTATCGTTAAATTCATACTTTAAGCGTACCGTAGATATGATTGTTAATCTTGATGTGCCACACGAGTTTGGTGTTAGTGCTATACCAATCAATGGTGGTAATATGTCTAATGGTGGATGGGATGTTTCGGTATCAACCACCTTGATAAGAAATAAGAATCTTACTTGGTCTATTTCGGCTAACACCAGTCAGAACTTTAACTTGATTGAGTCGGAGTTAGAGCCTGTTAATAGTTGGAATCACGCTGTAGCTGGTAGCATAAATAAGCAGGGGTATCCATACTCAACAATATGGGCTTTCGAATATCTTGGTGTAGATGGATCAAATGGTGCTCCGTTGATTTATCGACCTGAGGCTAACGTTGATGGAGTAAATGCTGAAGATGCAACAACGTTTATGACTGAAGTGGGTAAGTTAGAGCCCGATTTTACAGGTGGTATTTCGACAAGTGTTAGATATAAATCGTTTGCTATGTCTACAAGTTTTACTCTTAATTTAGGTTCTACACGTTTCTTGGCACCTTATGTAACAAGTTTCTCGACGTTGCCTCACCCAGAGAATAATATGTCGCGTATGTTTAACGACAGATGGCAAGCTCCTGGCGACGAACTAGATCCTACTACAACTCCAGGTATTCCGCATAGTGGTAATTTAGTTTATCAATCTATCGCAACAGGAAGCTCGGCTTTTGCATATAATTTTGAGCAATATAATAAATCAACAGATAGGGTAGCAAGTGGTAATTTCTTAACTTGTAATGGTTTATCACTATCTTATACTTTGCCGAAACCGATACTTGATATGATTGGTATTAATAACTGTTCGGTAAGTATGGGGGCATCTAATCTATTTAAAATTGTGAGTAAGGATTACAAAGGTATAGATCCAGAGGTGGCACTAGGAAATACTCCACTGCTAAGATCATATAACGTAGGAATAAGTAT
>CAYJHM010000046.1:0-12067 GCA_964369935.1 uncultured Rikenellaceae bacterium | reverse complement strand
TGTATATATAAGTCCTATATTACTACAACAAGTAGCCACTGATGGATGTTTATTTCCAAGTATAGTTTGAAATATTTCCTTTGCTTTATTATAGCATATTAAGGCATCTTTTAGATTTTCCATGCTATCAAATATTGATCCTATATTATTATAACACGTAGCAACCTCCAAAGAACAATTACCGAAAATTCTTTCAGATACCTCTAAGGCTCGATAAGAATGCATCATAGCATTAGAATAGTCCTTTAATTCTTTGTATACTATTCCTGTATTATTAGAAGATCTCGCAAACTCCATACTCTCTGAACCATAAAGTTTTTCGCATATGTCGTTGTATTCTATATATAGATTCTTCGCTTTTTGGAATCTTGCATACTTGTCAGCAAATAAAGCATGCTCGAAGATAAGTATTGCATATTCGGATCGTGATAATTCTGCTTCTTTGGCCAATTCAATCATTCGATCATAATATGAATCAGCCTCTTCAAATCGATTATTATTACTTAAGTCTATTAATATATTATTAGCTTTTAGCTTATACTCGTTAATTGCGCTTCTATATCCATCTTGAGCTGTTCTGACAATTTCTTTACCTGCCTTTAGGTTATTACTATAACTTCTAACATCTGCTTCTATTTCTTCTTTATCTAATGTTGCGTCGACTCCTTTATAATCACCCTTTTCAAAAAGTTCATTAGCCTTTTTTAAACGCTTACTACTTGCTTTTCCATAGGATTTGGCTATTGTTACAGCTGTTGAAAGAAGAGCTTTTTCTAGCTCCTCTAATTTCTTTTGTACTTCAATTTTCTCAGCTTTAAAGTCTTCCAAATCCGTTTTATCATCCTCATCATACTTTTCTGTAAGTTTTGATTCTAGCTTAGATATTCTTCTATTTATATTATCCAGTCGTTTCTTCAAATCAATATACTGATCATTGCATGCTGCAAAAGGAATATTATTAAGATCTGCAACTTGATGATTATCCAATAACACCTTTGAGGCTTTCACTTCTAATTCTATGGGGCTGTTTGATTCAAGTAGATGCAATTGCAAAACAAAATGTAGTTGCATAGTATCATTATTACCATACCTACACCAATAATGTCCTAGTTCGCCATAAAGCTTTTTCTTAAACTCAGTAAGGTCAATAGATTCCGATTCATTATCAGCTAAATCCTTCATATAAGTATAAACCTTAGGATAGGTGTTTTTATCGAAACACTCTCGTGCTACATCAAATTCTTCTATGGTAAATTTTCCTGCAGTTTTATGAAAAACAGCAGTAAACATATTACAATTAGATATAATCTCATTGTACATATCTTGTGTCCTGTGTCCTTGATAATGTGCTGGCAAATCTTCCCACTTTATAAGTTCGATCTCAATTCCCCGTTTTTTATATATGTCGTTTAATTTTCTGACAAGATCACCAAACTCATATCTATCCATCTTTAATTCATCTGAAGATGCTAAAAATATTTTTATCGTTTTCATGATATGTGTGTTTTAATGCTTTGTTATTTCATATCCAAGTAGTAGCATAACTTTTAGTGTTTCTTGCGAAGTTCTACGGTCGTAGTCTTTCTCTTCTTCTGATAGTTCACTGTATGGCACAAGTGATGGATGTGTTTTAAGTTCATCATTTCTATCCTCTCCATATCTCCAACCATCAGCAATTCGTCCTGCAGACCACACTTCGTGAACATTCTCGGCAATCTTTTCGCTTAACTCTAATATCTCATCCGACAACTCGACATTTGAAGTGTCTATTGGTTTTGGTGTGTATTCTTTATTCATTATATCTTATTTTATCAATTTCATTCAATTTTGACACTACTCTACTTGCAAAAGTACTCAGCCCACTATTGTCATATACCATATGTTGAAATCGGTATATCTGGAATAAGAATTTGCTTTGCAATGAATTCATATTTTGAGTTAAGATAATAGGCATTATGAAACTACAATATTCCTTCGCAAGTTTTAGCTCTTCAAGAACCCATTTTGATTTTGAACTTTCTTCAGACACTACAATAATTACATAACCATCATTAGCAGCTGTCTTAATTTGCGATGTTAATTCTCCTTTAATATTGCAACCTAATATATCGCTATTATCTGTTCCTAGTACTCTGTAGTCATTTTGTATTAATTCCTTTTGTAGCAATGTAGCAAATTCTCGATCATCACGTGAATATGAAATAAATACATTTGATCTAAACCAGAATTGCTTGAGAGATTTATCTATCTCTTCATCTGTTCCATCAATATCTAAAATTTCATATACTCTATCCTTGGATTTGATATATTCAATCTCCTTTTGCACCCAATTTGAAGCTCGTGCATTCTTGCTGTCACATAGAATAAAGCGAGTTCTTGCATCTATTTCACGCTTGATCAAATCATCTATTTCATCATTATCTTCAAGACACTTCAGAAAGAACATAATTGGTCTAAAATCTTCTCGTTCCAATTTGTCACGAACTGATTTAACCTTTTCATAATCCTTATTAGAGTGTGATAGAAACACCCATATTTCATTGTCGCTTCTTTTCATATGATAAATTTTCTAATCTGCTAAAATGCTCTTTGTTGATGGAGATCCTGGATACAAGCTATCTATGTACTCTTCATCTACTAACCCATATCTCTCTTCTACTTCCTTGAATTTTCCATCAAGCCACAACGCCCCCTCTGTACTTAATTCTATATCAGCTTGGCGCATTAGACTTTTTTGTGGCTGTATATCATCTTCTCCATTATCATATTTAATTTTAGTGCTTCTGAAACTTTCTGCCTGTAGGTCATTCATTAGACTCCAAAGCTTTGGACAATTCTTCAAGTCAGTATTTAAAAACTTAGCCGAATGAACTCTTACATATATGTTGAATCTTTTTTTCCAAGATTTAATTAGGATATCTTCACTACTTGCTACATCTCTAGCTCTATTATGCTTTATTGCCACAGCTTTCCCAAATATAGCATAATCTCTATCATTAGTCATATACGCCATGTAAATGATATCTCCATCATTATATCTTTTAGGTCTGCCTTTGCCTTCTGGGAAAGTCGCAGCAAAATGGCTGTGTGTCACATCTATTATTTCTTTTACAGGTCGATCTACTCGACTTCTTTCGTGACTAATGCCAAAAAACTTCACAAACACCTTCTTGTTCCCGATGACAACATCTTTTCGAGACACTCCGTAATCTTTTAATTTATCAACTGATAAAGTAACTTTATTTTGAGAGATAATAGCGCTCCATTCGTCAATCATACCTTGAGTTAAAGTTCTATCAGTCAAATTCCATAACGAATTAAAGTAATCTAAAGAGTCGCAAACAACATCTGATTCATCCGATATTATGCCATATTCATAATTATTGAAAAATCCACCAGATGTAAAATTTGCAGAAGCTATAATTGCACTCCTTTCCTCAAACAAATATACCTTACTATGCAGATCCTTAATGCCCTTTATTTGCACGCCATTGTCCAGCAACTTCCGTAGAGCTTGAAGACTTGAAACACCTTGTCGCAGGTCGTTAAGGTTAAATCTCGTAATCAACTGTATTGTTAGATGATCTTTAAACTCCAGCAGATGATTAACCAAAGTAAGGCTAATAAATGGTGAAATAATGCGCACAAATTTTGTTTGCTTGCACTCATCTTTAAAATAGTCTATCCAATTTTTATTTATTGTTCTCATACGCATTATCCAATTAATTGTTTTAGGTGTTAATTTGCAGTCTATCATTCCAAATATCAATATCATCTTCTGGAACAGCTATCCACAATATTTTCTTTGGACGTGAGCAGGCAACGTAAACAACCCTTAATTGCTCTTGACATTGAGGGTTAAGAGTATTGTAGCTTTTAGGTAGAATGGTTGAATAGTTAGATCCATCTTTCTTCTTGAGAAAGACTAATATTGCCTCTAAAGACATGCCTTTTACTGAGTGAATAGTCCTCAGATGCTTCGATTCTACTGAAATAGATTTGTTGTTATGAAAAATCTGCGAGATATGTACATTTGATTTTGCAGTATTCACCTGAAAGGACAAACCCTGCGAGTCATATGCCTCAGTAATCCAACTTTGCAATGTTTGATTGGTCTGTGGTAATTTTTTAATGAAATCAAATATACCAAGACGATGTTCTCTAAAACCCATTTCATCTATTTTTGATCTAATGTGCAGAGATGATATATAATTTATTTTTTCACTCTGTTTGAGAAATCCTCTCTCTATTAGGTGTAGCCCAGCCTTATACATACCATTATCGATTAAGAACTTCCCATATGTAATATCTCTAACATAATAATTTCCCAATATCCACATCGAGCTATTGCTATTATCCTCATTTTTTGATAAATTGAAGTACTCTTCGCCGAATGAACCTCCCCTATATACAACAGCCATACGTTCTTTATCAATCCCCATCTCTACACATTTCGCTCTAAATTCCGCTTCAATTTTGATTACAGAATCTTTAATGTTTGAATCATATCCTCTTAATATAGGTTTTTCAGTGCAATGTTTATCGATGGCAACAGACTCCATATTTCCATTAAAGAATTTTTTAATCACAGTACATATATTATCTGAACTCCGTCTATTCTCAAACAATTCTAGTCTTGTCCAATTCCCTGAATGACATTTGTGCAAAAATAGGGATGGATCTGCTGTATTCCATTCAAATATTGCTTGATCTGGATCTCCAATAAGCATCATTGATTTCATCCCAGCATTATCAAGAGAATCAATAATTGCCATTTGAATTGTCGTCGTGTCTTGAGCTTCGTCGATGATTAATGTTGGAAATCGATTCGCTATATTTTTTGCTATACTAGGGTATTTTGCTAAAACTTGCAATGCAATATAATTTGCATCTGATTGAGTTGCCCTCCCTTCATTAAAATGCGCATACTTCATCTCGAATAAATCCGAAATGATTTTTTTTAGTTTCTTTGAACCTTTTAAATATGGATCTTCCCAATCTGCTTTCCCAAAATGATAAGATTGATATGACATTAACCGTAGTAAAGTGTTGTTGATAGAAAAAGAAACTTTGTCAAAATAATAATTAGGGTCTCTATATACAACAATATCGTGTCCTTTTCTTTTTACAGAACGTGTTTTAGTATGATCATAATTATACCATTTATTATATTCTGTTCCGACAATTTCAGGACGTGACGTACACTTCATAAAAAGATGCCCGTATGGCAGAAATATATAGTTATTTATGAAGCTATCAAGCGTACCAATATAATGAGGATATGATACATCCTCTATTCCGAAGTTATCTTTTATGCTTTTTCTAATCTCTTCGCAAGCTGTATTAGTAAATGATAGAGTTGCAATTCCTTGATGTCTATCCAAAGAATTATTTTTAATTAGTTTAGCCAAACGAGCAGTTACAGAGAATGTTTTTCCACTCCCTGGGCAAGCTTTAACCACAATGCGGTTATCCTCACAATCTACGATATTTCGCTGCTTCTCTGATAATCGATCAAACATCTCATAACAAATTTAAGATACTACAAATATTATTGCATTCTTTATATAATCTGGCACATCAAATTCAGGTTCACCCTCAAGCTTATCATAAAGCTGTAGTGCAAACTCGGCTTTATCTTTATTTGATTTTAGTTTTTTCATCAATGTGTCAACATCAAAATCTCCGTTTAAGTCAACTGTATCTTGATGCATACTCCTATACACCTCTCTCATTATAGCTTTATTATTATCTGATTCCTCAAATAAATCATATTCTAAAGTATGAGGAGCAAGAAATACCCCCAGATTCTTTTTTGTCAATAATTGAGCTTTAGTCGCTCTATCAGAAATAGGCTTTCCATCAGCAGGATCGCTATCTGTAATGATAGAACATTTTGACAATAGGCGTTTTTTCTTATCCGTATTATTATACAACTTTCCAAAATGTTCAAAAGCCACACCGCCAATATTTACTAACTCGACACCATGCTTCTCTAAGTCTATCTTTTTCTCAGTGAACTTTCTTGACAAAATGGGTATAAGTATCCCCTCTGCAATTCCCTCCACCAGTATTGTTCCTGATGAGAAAAACATCTGAGCTTTTGTTGTGTCCAAGAACTTTTTAAGATGTTTTCTGTTTGCAGAAGAATAATCATTTTCTGCGAGGTCTCGAAATGAAAACGATCTTATGTTATCTCCCTTTCGCTGAACTACTGTTATATTGTCGATATCTGATTTCGCTGTTATAGTTGGAGAATGAGAAGTTACAAAAATTTGCAACCCCTTATCTTTTAACTTATTTAAATACTCAAAAAAGGTGTTTTGATACTGAGGGTGGAGGTGAGCTTCGGGCTCTTCGACTAACAACGCATTAAATATCTCAAGCTCATTATCTTCGCATCTGTTTATAAGATCTCCTAATACAACAGAAGCGTATATGAGGTTATTCTCTCCTAAACCATTTTGATGTAGCTCGAAATATTTCTGATCTTCATTATCTGGATCCAAGCCTGGAAATATTGGACTTTTTAATTCAATGCCTCTGACCACGTCTGAATATTTACGTCCAACAAAATTCATTGCAATATTTGGATGTTTATCTTTTATGCCAGTTCCCTCAAGATGAGAGTTTACTTTATCCATTCCTTCTGATAAGATAAACTTCCATTCATGTTCATCACTCTCAAAAGCACCATACAACTTGCTCGCTAATTCCTTTTTCTTGTCATCGCTTAATGTAATATCGTTGCCATCCTTGTTTTTAAATCTTGTTAACTGATTAAACAGCGTGGCAGTCTTATTGTCATAAGAGTACGGACGAAGGCTACTAACGGCGTCTCGTAGAGGGCTAAGGTATGTATAAAAAATCTCCTGTAATGATTCATAAGGTACAGTTTGCCCTTCATTATCGCCACCCCAAACAATTCTCTTAAAATAAGACCTCTTACCCTTTGTTTCTAAAACATATTTAATATGAAGCTGAATAGTTTGTTTTGTGGGATCATCAGGATCTTGTGAAATAAAATCATAGAAGCAAGCTCTTTCGATAGGCTTACTATCATCTATATCAAAAAACAAATCAAATTGAATAGTGTTTATCTTCTTGTTAGGATCAGTACTGTCAATATGCAGATCTGACTCTTGGATATAAATCGTATTATCAGACTTACCATATCCAAGACAAATTCTAAGAGCGTCAATAATCGCACTTTTCCCTGAATTGTTTTCTCCAATAATGATATTTACACCCTTCTGAAAGTTAATTGACAAACTTTCAAACGCTCTAAAATTACTTATATTTAGTCTACTTATATGCATATAGTTTAGTATTAGTGGTTCTTCTTAAAATTCTCTACCTGCTCCATTACTTGATCTGTAACTTCATCATTGTACTGAGGTGGATAGCCATTTTTTACTAAACATATAAAAATGTCTTTATTTAGTTCAGCTCTTACATTTGTATTATTTAGCCAGTCAGTAAATGATGATTTTAAATCAATTAACTCTTTTATCTTCTGAGCCAAAACCTTGCACTTATCATTTATAATAAAACTGCCGACCTTCTTATCAGTACCGTATTCAAAGTTATACTTATCCCGCAGGTGCATTAGAATATCATAAAATGCCTTTTCCTCGAATGTTAGCCCAAGTTTTCTAAAGCTATCTTTATCTTCGCCTAACTTCGAAAGAATATCAAGAGCCTGCTCAGTGGCATTTCTGATGATAGAATCTACCGCCTCAGTTTGCGTTTGTGTTGCCTCGCTTCCTGATAAGGATTCACGTCTATTATGATACTCATCTAAGGTTTTCTTCAACAACTCCTCGTATTTCTCAGCTGCAATCTTATTTGTTCCCTTATACTCACGAATAGATTTGCGAAGCATCTTAACCAATACTTCGAGCTTTGTTGCTGGCAGCTTAATGTTATCCAGCTGCTCCACAAATTCAGGACTAAATAAACTCTCTTCAACGTCTGTTTCTAAGATATTCACTACCGAATTACATTTTAGAGCCTCCGAAACCATCTTTTCTACAGTTCTATTCATACTCTCTGTATCGTGTGTCCCTCCAGAAGTCTTTCTGATATACGATGCCACAGCCATAAAACATTGCGAAAGCGATAACTGCTCGTTATCAAGTACATTTGAAGGTTGACAAATATCATAGGCAGTCTTCAGTCTCTTAACGTGCGCCAAGAAGAATGTTTTGGCATCCACACTCTTAGGCTTGTCACTGTTAGAACTAACGTTGAGTTGCTCGGTCAGAGTAATAATATAATTTGCCGCAGATGACAAACACTCTAATCTCTCCATTGGAGTAGCTTGCTTATCTGTAAAAGGCGAAATGTCAAAGCCGACAAATAGCTTATTTATCAAATCTAACTCAATTATTAGAGCCTCTAATGCTTGCTGAACATCATCTTCAGTTGGCCCGAACGAGTCCCCACCAAATTTGTGCATAGCCTCCATCATATTACTGTGGATTCCTATGTAGTCGATGATATACCCAGCCTTTTTATTTGGGTACTTTCTATTCACACGACTGATAGTTTGAATCAGAGTCTGTTTCTGAAGAGGTTTGTCGTTGTATAGGAATGTCAAACAAGGAACATCAAAGCCCGTAATCCACATATCTACAACTATAACAATACGGAAATTTGAGTTCTCCTCTTTGAAAGCATCATCCAACTTCTTGTTTCGACCTTTATCCCCAAGGTAGTTGTACATATCAGCAGGGTCGTTCTTACCTCGTGTGGCAACCATCGCAACAGTGGGCATTGGAGAAAGCTCTTTTAGCTCCTCCGCCGATAGTCGGCTATCATCTGGCGACTTTTTCTCTTCAAACCATTCTGGTTTCAGTTCTCTAAACTTTTGCAGTAGCCTATATGCAATCTTACGCTTACTACATACAATCATTGCCTTTTGAACCACATCTTCATTGTTGTTGCAAGCATTGGTGTAGTGATCTGAAATATCTTTGGCAAGCCTATCTAAACGCTCATCATCACCAAGAATCACCTCCATTGCACTCATCGCACTTTTGCTCGATTCTATATCTGATTCGGTAGCTCCTTCATCGGCACACTTTTTGTAATAGGCATCTATCTCACGAACCTTTTCGCTATCGAGAGTAACTTTTGCTATGCGGGGAATATATTTTAGGTCTACTGTGATTTCATCCTCGACTGACTGCTGCATCGTATATCTGTCTACAATCTCACCAAACACCTGTATCGTCTCCTCGATAGGTGTTCCAGTAAACCCAACAAATGTAGCATTCGGGAAAGCACAGCGCAAATGCTCTGCATAGGGCTTTGTTATAAATGCTCCAATGTTAGAGTCGTCATCACCTTTGGCATCCGCTGTCTTATCCTTAACTTTTAGCTGTTTGTTCAGCTTTACTTGAGTGCGATGTGCCTCGTCCGAGAAACAGATAATATTTTTACGTGTGTTCAGCTCTCCAATCTCCTCACAGAATTTCTGTATCGTACATATAAAGAATCCACCTGACGGTCGCAACGAAAGTTCGGTTTTCAGATCCTCTCTATTGGCAATTATCTTTGCTGCGCCAATAGATAAAAACTCCTCTGAGCGTAAAAACAGTTTCCCAGCTTGTGTCTGTAAGTCGTCACGATCCACAATCATCACAATGGTTGGCGAACCCAACTCCTCGCAACGCAAAGATAGCTGACGAGCCAAAAACATCATTGTATAGGTCTTGCCACAACCAGTAGCCCCGAAGTATGTACCTCCCTTGCTGTCATTTGTTCGGTTTGCCTTCAATACACTCTCTCTGAGCATACGTGTAGCAAAGAATTGAGGATAGCGACACACAACCTCCTCCTCCTTGTCGTGTTTCTTATCGGGAAAATAGATATAATCTCGCACAATCTCAATAAAGCGAGTTGGCTCATATACCCCTGCAACAATAGTTTTCACTTGATCTACACCTCGTTGAGCCGCTGGATCTTCGTTGTTTACTTTCTTCCAAGCATAGTAGTGCTCATACGGAGTATATGTTGTTCCTAATTTGGTATTGTTTATGGTTGCATCGCTTATGCAAGATAGCGGACAGTAACGCAAAAGGTGTGGTATATCTCTGAGGTATCTTTCGTGTATCTGCTCGTATGCATCAGCTATTGTGGCATTAACATCCGTTGGGTTTTTCAACTCAAAGATACATAGCGGAATGCCGTTAATAAATAACAACACATCGGGAATACGAATGTCGGCTTTTAGACCATATCCAACTTCAAACTGATTTACACAGCGGTAAATGTTGTTTGGGTTATCAACCGCAAAATCCAGATACTCAATATCGAATATCTGCCCATCGCTGTTGCGAGTGTAGCGGTAGCCGTCACGAATGAGGTAGTAAGTGTTACGTAGCAACTCAAAATGGGTCTGACCACTTGTGTGTCGCAAGTGGTTTGTAATCTCTTCAATATCCGAATCCATCAAATCGGCATATCGTTTTTTGAGATATGCTTTCAAGTCATCAAGCAGTAAGACCTCTCGATTATTTCGAGCTATCTCACCGCCAAATGTATATGTCCAACCTTGACGCTCAAGCAGATCAATAAGAGCCTCTTCGTAGTCGCTTTCGTAAAACTTTCCTCTTTTCATAACATCTATATATTGAGTTATACCTCTATCCGTTTATTGCCCTTTGTACCAATGCTGGGCATAGCATTTTCATCTTCTCACAAGCCTCAGTTGCTATTTTCTTAGCCTCTTCAGCACAGTTATATAAATTCACAATTGCCTGTTGTACTTCTAGAGGAGGTAGTGGGATGCGCACTCGACACATCTCATCAAATTCAAAAAATTCGTGAGCACTTCCTTTCGACATATATCTTGCATACCTATCAAATTCAGGTCGTTTAAACCATAGCCATAAAAAATATGGATTAAGTTTCTCTTCATCTGTTATATTGAACACCTGATATGCTGAAGATACCGTGCAATCTTCACCCACTCTATACGCAATAGATATTTTTTCGCCATTCCTTGTAGTTGCTCTGTTGTATGCAAATTGCCCTTTCCTTACAACTTTATCACTGCTTGAATTTGCTGCAACTTGTTTTGGTTCTTGAAACACTTTTGTATTAGAAATTCCTTGTGCTAATTTTACGGATAGATTTCTATTTCTTTCTTCAATTGCCTCAATATATCTTCCAAGTTCAACCTCTGCGTACTTCTGTTTACAGTCTGCAATATAAGCCTGACAAGCCTCCGAGAGTGGTTTGATTAACGCCTCATTCTGCTCTGCCAATGCCTTTAATCCATTATACGTATCTACCAACTTCTGTTGTGTGTAAATATCGGGAAGCGGAATGCGCACACGGCACATTTCATCAAATTCGAAAAATTCGTGAGCACTTCCTTTAGACATACATCTAGCATATCTGTCAAATTCAGATCGCTTGAACCATAGCCATAAGAAATGCGGATTTAATTTTTCTTTATCTACTATATTGAACACCTGATATGCTGAAGATACTGTGCAATCTTCACCTTCTCTATATGCAATTGAGATTTTCTCTCCGTTCCTTGTGGTTGCTCTGTTGTATGCAAATTGCCCTTTCCTTACAATTTTGTCATTATTAGAATTTGCCGCAACCTGCTTAGGTATTTGAAATTCTTTTGTATTAGAAATTCCTTGTGACAATTTGACAGATAAACACCTGTTTCTTTCATCAACTGATTCGATATAATCCCCAAGCGTAACCCAGTTGCCTTTTTTATTTACACTCATAACCCAACTGTTTTAGTGCATTGCGCAGAGTTTCATCATTCTTCTTTTGACGATTAAGCAAATCTGAAACAGTCGTTGCAGTTTCGCTCAATACTTGGTGATAGTCTATTGTGGAGTCACGATCAACAAACTCGATATATCTGCTTGGCACAAGTGAATAGTTGTTCTCTTCAAGTTCAGACAACCCAACAGAGCGGTATAGCTCAGCTTCTGCATATTTGCTTCCGTCTGTTCCCTCGCTCTGCCATTTGAAATATATCTCCGTAGCATCTTTAACTTGGTCGACTTTCAGCTCAACTTTCTTTTTC
>CAYJHM010000045.1:0-12110 GCA_964369935.1 uncultured Rikenellaceae bacterium | reverse complement strand
AATATAATATTTCTGATACTGAAAACGTTATAAGAGTGAAGATTGAAGAGGTGAACTCTACCATAGCCTATTATAAGCGAGTTTCAAAGGTTAATTTTAGAGATGATGAGTTTGAAAAAACAACAACAAAAAAAATACGTCGTAGTGTTGTTGGTAAATAAAAAAGTATGATTAGAGAAGATTTATTTAAAGAGGTTGCCTCGGTAATAGCCGAGAGGTACAAACTAAAGTTTGCGTCGATAACCAGAGAGTTAAGTTTCAAGAACGATTTATCGCTTAACTCATTACAAATGGTTGAGTACGTTATTATGATTGAAGATAAGTTTAACATTGAAATCCCCGATAACATGTTATTCCGAATTAACACAATGGGCGATTTAGTAGATTATCTTCAAAAGGCCAGGGGCTAAAAAAGAGAGGTGCCGACCGAACAACGGGGGGCACCTCATCATAAAAAACGATAATAAAGAGTTGTATTTTGTTTGGGCTAAACTACCTCTTTTTATAGAGATTATCTAGTCCCTTTTTCATATCATTCACTAAGGTTTGCGCATCTCGCCCTCCTACAACGGTATGAAAAACTTCACCTTTTGCGTTTATCAATAACATAGTAGGGTACGCTTTAACGTTATATCGTTTAGCTAGCTCTACTCCTTCGCCTTGCTCCATATTCATCTTTAAATTGATGAAATTCTTATTAAAGAAATCACCTACACCTTCTTGTGTAAATACATTATTTGCCATCTGAATACAAGGGCCACACCAATTAGTGTAACAATCTAAGAAGATTGGTCTTCCACTCTCTTTGGCCTTAGCTAGCGCATCGGAGAAGCTACCTTTCTCGAAACGAATACCTGTTTGATTCATCATTCGTGCAACTATCGAGCGATATTTATTAGCTTGCGACTCGTGAAGCGTATCGGCTAATTCTAACAGATAATCCGAGATTAGTTCTTTATCTTTTTCGTCAAGGTTTTCTATTGATGGCAGATTCATATTTATAAGGTATGGAATAGATGGATCCCAATCTTTTCCGTTACTCTTCACATAATCTATCACACCTTTAACATCACCATTACTTCGAAGTTTTACCACTTCGTACATATTATATGCAATATCATCAAGTGGTAATCCCGAATTTTTCATCTCTAAATAGAAATCTAATAGTTTAGATTTATCATACACACCCGATGTAATAAACGGACCTAGCTCGTTGGTGTAATTTAACGAAATTAACCTATTCACATTCTCTAGGCCATTATTCTTAACGAAACGCTCTCTATTTTCGATAATAGTGCGGAACAGTTCGCCATCATACGGGAATGCGGTGCGCATAAGTAGATACCAATTCTCCTCTTTAGCTAGCTGAGCAGGTTTTAATTTTTTAACCATCTGATTAGACACCTCGGTAGCTTTCTCACCTTCACCAGCAGCGAATAATGCCCTAGCATAGTTGCGCAGAGTATTCACATCACGAGCACCCGAATCGTATTTAGTTTTAAGATAACGATACGATGTTTTAGGATTGAGAGCTCGCTCGAGCATTGGTTTAAAATTTGGGATAGAGTCGCTGCCAACAATACGTTGAACAATCTCGCCTTTTGAGTCTAGTACTAAATATTGCGAAAAAGTTATTATGTTATACTTCTTTGCTAACATCTCGCCTTCTCCTTTTGTTACATCAATAAAGAGATTCACAAATTTATCGTCACACCAATCAGCAAATTCCTGATTACTAAATACATGAAAATTCATTGCATGACAAGGCAAAGCCCAATCGGCAAAACAGTTAAAAAATATTAATTTATTCTCTTTCTCGGCTTTATTCAATGCCTCCTCGAAAGAGTAAACATATTTCATCTTTACATCTACCTTAACATCGTCGCCATATATGCTCGTGCCCTGTTGTGCACGCGCAACACATAGTGCAGATAGTGCGACAAACAATAAAATTAATCTCTTCATATTTTTCTTTTTATATAAGTTTGCCTTGAGTTATATTCAAGGCAAACTTATTAATATTAGGGGAGTCTAAAAATTAATTTTAGTAGTTCCCATTAATTACTCTTTTACCAATATTACACTGCACGCAGCTGTTCTAGCTGTTGTGCCTCGGTAAATTCCATTATCGTAAACAAACAGAGTTCGTGTAATCGAAAACTCCTCCTCCGAGTGCGGGATAGCTACTTTTGAACCAGTCCAATAGTAACCATACGATTCGCCATTTATATACTTATTTCGTGCATTAGGCGATGGCAGACCGTAATGTAACTGACCACCGTACTTTAAGCTAAATTTATAGTTGGTATTTAGGGTTGCTGCAATATTCGCATCACCAATATGACGCCAACCATTCATAATATTACTGTCGCTGCTGCTCATACCTAACGCAGTTTCTAGAGATTGCCACTCCTCATCGGTAGGAAGTCTCCAACCATCAGGTATAGCCTCCATAGCTGCCTCGTAGGTATATAGAAAACCGCTGGTTTCCGAGTAGTTACCGTTAGTTTGATCTGCCTCGGAAAGAGTAATTTCGGATGCACCTATTTGAGCTATCGGTGTTAGTTCGTCGTATATATCACCAACAACATTAAGCGCTAAAATGTACTCGTCTCTTTTTGTTGCGTTATATTGCCCTTCAATATTGAATATTAACGCTTGCGGGTTCTTATGATTCGCAAATCCATTAATATAAACCGTAATTGGAGTGTATGGTGCTGGAGGATTAACAATACGTCCGTCTGCCTCTGCCTCGCGTAACATACTTAAAAATAAATCCATATCATACTGGTACTCTGTTACTCTAGCAACACGCTCGCCATAACTAAAACATCCTGCAAATGGTCCTAAAGCGATACGATACTTTAAGTTTTCAGCCATCCAGGTAATCCCATCTATTGTAACAGTTTTATATACCCTACTATCACGTGAATCAGTGAATTCACCAACCTCAAAGGATATTCCCTCATTAATTTTAACTACCTCAGCATCTTTACAACCGAAAGCGAAGAGGAGTGTTAATATTATCAAAAAATTTCTCATAATTTCTCTATTTAATTATCACACTATTAGAACTCGTATTTAAACTCGTTGTTTATTATATCTTTCAGTATTTCATACTTCGCCATTACTATTGGATAGTCGCCCCATACGCTCTCGAAGTGTGCCGAACCCCAACCAAACATATAAGTCAGATAACCTGTAAGATCTTCAGATGCACTTCTAGGAGCAAGTGTGAAGTTACCTGGAGAGTAATAAACAAAACCAACTGCACCGTAAGTTTCAGCAACTACTTGCTTAATTATCTCATACTCCTCGGAGAATCCTGCAAAAAGAAAAGTAAAACCACCAAAATAAAACGGAGCTAGAACTTCTGGCGTCATACCTGTGGATCTAGTTATAACATAAGCTGGCGATGTATTACGAGCGATAACATCATCAATAATAGTAAAGTAAGATGGATTCAAATCCTCCCATAATACATTATAGAATCTAGGTTCGGTAGTATCCGAAAATTGTGAAATCCTATTAGGGTAATTATTAATTTTACTCTTAATCACATCTACAATAAGGTTATTATGATACCAATCTATTGTTGCTTGATTGTCCCCCCATTTAGGAATACCAAATATAGCGCGAGTAAACAGAGACAAATCGGCTTCTGCTAAAGTAGTAACGCCATCATTTGTAACCTCTCTTACTTCATCAACAAAGAAGAAACTAAGTGGATACATACTACGTGGATGATTTTTAAGATAATATTCGGCATAATCAAGTGCATCTGTCATTAACGCCTCGTCGGTTAAGTACTTGTAGAATAGCTCTGAGTTTGAGTAGCTAGTAAAACGCCAAGCTAAATCAAGTGTTTCGTATTTAACTATCTCGTTCCCATAATAATCAACACCATCAACCCAACTTGCTATTGTATCATTAAAATAGATAGGTACACCATACTCTTTATATAAATCATATACCCGTTTCTTTATCGGATCGTCGCCTTCATAATGCTCAATTGAATAGAGATTAATATGCTCTATTGATTGCGTAAGCGGCTCTTCTGTCATACAGCTATATGTAAATAAAGCTGTAACTATTATTAATAAATATCTCATAAATATATTTTTTATTAGTTGTTAATATCTTACTCCAGCAAAAAGGTTCACTACGGATTAGCAGGTTTATCAAGAGTAGGAAGTTTGTCCTCAGAGAATACATACTCCCGCTTCTCACGCTCGTTAATCTCCATATCCGAATTAAATGTAATAACCTTTAAAGGTATAGCAAATGTGTAAGCTGGGTCATTAGCCTCAAGCTCATAAATTTCGTATGATACAAACTCGTTATAATTTGCTACATCGTACAATACAAAAGTATGACTTATCTTCTTGCTAGAAGGACGCTTAGTACATACTGCATATCTGCGAAGATCGAACCATCGATGCCCCTCAAGTACAAACTCTCTACGACGCTCGGCACGAATCTCATCAATCAAAGCATCGCCAGAGAGTGTTGCTGGCACATAACCCTCGATACGTGATGTTTTAATTGCATTAAGTAGCTCGTTAGCCTTTGTCTCATCACCCATCAATGCAGCACCCTCGGCACCATTCAGGTAGGCCTCAGCACTACGTAGAGTGTACACATCTGATACTCTAGATTCGTGTGGTTCATCAATTCGGAACTTTCTATTTAATGTAACACTATCAAGGGCTACACCAAGTTGTTCAGCCTCTTCGCGGCTCATCACCTCGTTAAAATATATTTTTCTGCGGTAATCCTCTTCGCTATATATCTCGTATAGCTCACGAGTAAGACAGAAACTACCACCTCCGCCTGCGTAATCTTGTTGCAGATTTAAAGGTCCTTGCGAAAATATAAGCTCAGGTGTTGTGCCATCTAGCATCACTCTTGTTTCATCCATGGCAATAACCGACATATTAACAAGATTATCCTTAACCTTTAGAAGTTCAAGCGATGTATCTCTTGCCTTCTCCCACTCTTGCATATATAGATACACCCTACTTAATAGTAGTAATGCCGCATTTCCCGATGCCCTATAAGTCTCCAGGTGACCTGTACCCTTACTAAAATGCTCGATTGATAGTGTTAAATCCGTTACAATTTGATCGTAAACCTCTGAAATTGGTGCCCTATCAAACTTAATATTCTCGACATACGGAGAGGTTTTAAGCGGCACACCTGGTTTCTCGCTTGCCGTACTAGGAGCATAAGCATCAGCGTAAATATTAACAAGGTAGAAATAATTTAAAGCTCGTAGGAAGTAACACTCTCCTAATAGAGTCTCTTTATCAGCTATCTCTTCCTCTAATGTAGGCTGCATCTTTGTTGCCTCATCAATCAATATATTCATCACATTGGCACGCTTATATAAATCGTCCCAATATAGGTTATCGTCTGACAGGTGGCTTGCATCGTATGTACGCCCCACCTCTAATTGCCAAGCGGTATAACCATAATATTTCCAGTTCATGCCATATATTCCATCGGTAGTAGCGTTTGCTGCAATAATAGTATTAATATCGTCATCTAAAACATTGATAAAGAACTCTAACCCCTTACCCGAATAGTTCTCAATCTCCCACGACTGAATATATCCACTTCCTAAAATCGTCTCCTTTAAGTCCTCAATATTATCAGGAATAACTAAATCCTGCGAATACTCCTTTAAGAACCCTGAACAGCCTAAAAGTGATAGTGCTGCTATTGTACTTAATATATATCTCATAATCATTATTTTTATAGTGTTATACTAAACTGTAAAGTGTATGAAGGACGAAGAGACAGATTAGGCGTAGAGAATCCTGCCTGTGAAGGGTCCTGTCCATCTAGCTCTCTAGAAGAAATTGTAAATAGGTTCAATGCATTTAAGCTAACATTTACACTCTGGAAAGGTAGCGACTTAAGTTGCATCTTGCTAAAGTTATATCTAATAGATAACGACTGACATTTAACATAGTTACTACTTACTACTCGTAAATCAGAATAGTCGTACATATCCCAAGTGTTACTTGCAAATACTGGTATCTCGCTATTTCCTGGCGATGTTGAGTAGTGACTAATAGTACTAAGATAAACATCGCTATTAGGATTAAGAATAGCAGGCACATCAGTAGTATTCTCATCACCTGGATATTGCCATCTGTCGTTAAACTCAAATCTAACATTCTTATCAGCATTCACTCCAGCAAAAATTGGTTGATAAAGTGAGAATAGACGCATCTTACCTCCGAACGAAAAAGCAAATCCCGCACCAAGAGAGAATCTCTTATAGGTAATATTAGTATTAAAACCTCCTGTTAGTTTAGGATCACGCTGCCCACTCTCTACCATAGTAAACATAATTAACTCCTCAAGCGACATACCCTCTAATAAGTGCTGCTCGTCTTGATAATCACGCATAATAGGCACACCATTAGTTGGATTAAGACCTAAATACTCGTACGAATAGAATGTACTAAGCGGTTTACCGTCGATAGGCACCATACCAGAAAGGTAACTTCCGTAAGTTACATTACTCTCAACATCCGAATTAATAGTATTCTTATTCCCTGAGAAGTAACCCGATAGATTAACCCTTAAATCATTTGTTTGAATAGGAGTACCCGAAATCCATACCGAGTAACCTAGGTTAGTAATCGAACCATCATTCATAATGTAGACGTGACCAGGAACACCATTCACCGATGAAATTCCAATCTCTGATAGCACATCATCCGTAAGTTTATGGTATCCCGATAAACCAATCGAGAAACGATTATTTAAGAATGTAGCATCTAAAGAGACATTCACCTGCTTTGTACGCTCCCATAGTAGGTTAGGGTTAGGATAACGAGCAATCGATGATGAGTACTCGCCATAGTAAGGGTCAAGTAGACCTTGCGATATAACTAGATTAGGGCTCTGCGAATCGTTTGTTGCTCCCTGTACTCCATAAGAGGCACGTAACGAGGCGCGATCAACAAATTTCAATCTTCTAAGCACGTTTTGTTCCATATTCCAGTTACCTGAGATAGAGATAACAGGTAAGAAGCGTGAATTTGTGTATGCACCAAATTTATTCGAACCATCTAGACGAGCATTGGTTGAAAGAGTAAAGTGATCGCCATAACTATAACCTACTGTAATATATCCACTAATAGTACGCCCTATTCCATAACCTGTAGTCTTGTTAGGGTCGTTGATTAGGTCGATATAGTGTGGATACATCTCTTTATCTACATCCGAGATATACTGTAAACCTCTATCCTCAAGATAGCCATAGTTGGTAATATTAAACGAGCGTGAATTTGAACCATTCATCTCGAATCCACCAGTTGAACTCAAAAAGTGACGGTCTTCTAGATTTTCGTCGCCGAAGTATTTGCGGAAATCATACTGAGTTCGGAAAGTGAAACTTGTAGACGAGGTATTTACATGTTTAAGAGTACCACCATAAGGAATTTTACTATCACCTGCTTCGCCTGTTGGAGGAGTATTACCATACTCTACATTACGATAAAGTGCCATATAGTTAGTTTGTTCGCCCCACCACTCCTCTTGAACAGCTGAAGAGTATGAGTAACTACCTGCTGCGGTAATATCTAGCTCGGTCATTACCGAATAACGAATTGTTGCATTAGCTGCAATTGTGTTACCACGATAGGTACTGCTACTATTCTCTATCTCGTTAAGTACATTGTACGAAAACTCTTGACCTGCTTGACCGTGGCCATAAGCTGCACGCTCGTAGTAGTATAATGTACCATCAGGGTTATAAGCAGGAAGAGCACGTGTAGTGTTATAAGCATAATCCATTGCATTAATCGCCGACATTAGGTTACTCTTATCAATAACATTACCCGACAATGAGAATGAAGCTTTAATCTTTTCGCCAATATTCATATCCAGATTAGAACGAATAGTGAACCTGTCGTTGTATGTAGTCTTAGATACTCCCATCTCGTTGTTATATCCTGCCGACACATAGTAACGAGTATCTTCAGAACCTCCACTAATACTTAATGTATGATCTGTTGAGAATGTATCTTGTGTTAAAATATCAAACCAATCGGTATTTACTGTCTCATAATATGTAACCTCGTCAAGGAAATCTTCGTATGAAGATTCTCCGCTTATCCAACGAGAGTATGCACCTTCGTATCCCACCATAGGCATTGCACTAGAGAATTGATAATGGGTCTCGGTTAAATCTTTACCAAACTGCACCCTCTCTTGCGAGTTCATTAGCAGAATATTATTATCGGTATAACGTGGACGACGAGTAAACTTTGTTGAGTGATTGTAACTAACACTTGGTTTACCAATAGCACCCCTCTTAGTTGTAATAACAATAACTCCATTAGCAGCTTGAGTTCCGTATAGAGCCGTAGCAGCCGCATCTTTTAGAACGTCGATACGCTCAATATCCTGCGGATTAACACCCATAATCGCATTACCCACAATATTTATATAGTCAGGATTATTCAAATCCTCATTACTTACATCAACTGGATCGGTAAGGATAAAACCATCAAGCACCCATAGAGGCTCACGATTACCCAAAATAGTAGAGGTTCCTCGTACACGAACACGTGCTGTTGAACCAACCTCGCCCGAATTATTTGTTAGCACTAAATCAGGAATACGCCCAGCTAGTGCCTGATCAATACTTGTCATACCGGGAACAAGAACCTCATCGGCTTTAACCGAGGTGATAGCACCCGTTGAACGTCTTGAATTTAAAGTTTCGTAACCTGTGATTACAACGTTCTCGATATCCGTTGTATTTACATTTAATAGAATAATAAGATTTTTTTCGCTCTTATATACCTCTTGACGTTTCTCTTCGTAACCTAAATAGCTAGTTATGATGTATCCACCTGTTGGCACATATAACGAATATTCGCCATTTGGCCCAGTAATAGCTCCATCAGCGCTACCCTCTATTATTATCGTTGCTCCTACGATAGGCTCTTTTGTGTCTTTATCAAGAACCTTTCCTTGAATTAACACCATCTTATCGTTTTGCGTTAATGCCATTCCTTCGTTCAAGTCACCCTCTAAAGAGAATGCGGGCGTACTAAGCGCCACTAAAAGCACAACTATGCATAAAAATATTGACTGCATACTCGAGCACACTGAACTGACTCTAATTTTATCCATATATTTGAATTATTATTATTGTATGATTTTTCTGCAAGACACTCTCTTACAATTTATCGTTTTCTACCTTAAAGATATAAGGCAATTTTCTTGGCATAATAGTATTATCCCCACATAGGCGTCCTCCTTTCTCTCTATTTATCGTTATTTATTAAATTATCTCTCTTATTATCAATTTATTAATCTACCACCCTAAAGGGTATTATCTATATTCTAATCTATTTGTTCTAGTTACTTTAACCATATTAATACACCCCATATCTCGTTTTGGTGATTATAAATATCTACCAATCTCTTACCTAGCGGATCACTATCTAAATAATATGGTTCGACAGCATTTAAATCGTACGAATCATATATATTAAATTCAATAGTATAATTCTCCATCGGAAATACACTCTCGGCTAACCTCGTTGAACTACGAGCACCACTGAAAGCAATTACAAACGACACTATAACTACTGCTGCACTAACCACTGAAGAGGTTACCACCCTACGAAATGCCTCTAGGCGAGAACTCTTAGTTGATTCGTTTAATCGTTGCAGCAACATCCCCTTTCTATTCTGCCTCGTAGCACTATCACTATCTTCAAAATTCCACTTTGCAGGTTGAGGTCTTTTCATTGCCTCAATTAACTTCTCTCTTTGTTTATTATCATTCAAGTGTCGCAAGAACTCGATATCATTACACCTTACCCCACTCTCTACACCAAACGACAACTCTAATAATCGAGCTGCAATCATATTTGATCTTCTATACCTATTTATCTCTTTACTGTACTTGCTCATTTTAAAACGCTTTTTGTATAAAGCGAACAACAAATGAAAACTTAACCCTATATTTGTATTTTTTTTAAAAAAAGTTTAAAATTTATAGTTTTAATAATATTTTTTACTATCTTTGTGGTATATATAATCATATACATTATGAGGGGGAGTCGAATAAAGGGTAACACTAACGAACACCTACTATTGAAAGGGATAAATAGTAGGTCTGATGCTGCTTTTGGTGAACTTTTCGACCTATACTACAATGAATTCCATTGTTACGCCTCGAGATTGTATCAAGATTATAATTTCGAACCTAGCGATGCCGTTCAAGATTCGTTTTTATATATATGGGAAAGAAAAGACCTTAAATTCAACACATTAACAAACTTAAAGGCATACATAATCATCACCATTAAAAATCGCTTTAAAGATTATATAGCAAAAAACGAACGAGAACGCAACTACTGCAACTCGCTCCACTACATTGACGAGTCGGTTGATAGTGATATATTTGAAAGCTCGTTATACTCGATGGCTTATGATATGCTTAAACTACTACCATCGGAGTGTGCACCAATTATTGAACTATACCTAAAGGGCTGGAAACCAAACGAAATAGCACAAAAATTAGGAATTACATTACAAACAGTATATAATAGACGTAGTGATTCTGTAAAAATCTTAAAAGGTAAATTATCCAAGAATTCTGAAATGTACACTATATTGTCACTGCTAGGATTTTAGCTGTTCATTAAAAAAATACAACAAAAACATATTTTTTCTTGTATAATTAATATTTTGTTACTATATTTGTGCTAAACCCATATACAATGCCTATAATACAAGAAAAAGGCTCGCTTATTTATTAGGCATAAATTGATAAAATGAGCCTCACAACTTAAACCTTATTTTTTATGATGGAACTTTTAGCTGCTAGTAGTTTTTTAACTTTCTTAATTGGTATTCTATTTGCTCTAGCACCAGTTATTGCTCTTTGGAAACTGTTCGAAAAAGCTGGGCAACCGGGTTGGGCGGCGATAATCCCGATTTTCAACATTATTGTTCTTCTGAAAATAGCAGGAAAGCCCGCTTGGTGGATTTTGCTATGTCTTATACCAATAGTAAATATTGTAATACTTATTATGACCTATATTGGTCTTTGTAAGAATTTTGGAAAGGATTCTATGTTTGCTGTTTTGGCATTCTTCTTCCCGTTCATATTCCTTTTACTGCTTGCATTTGGAGATGACCAATACAATAAAGTTGAGTAAAAAATAATACCGTATAGCAGAGAGGGTGGCTAATTAGCCACCCTCTCTTTAAGTACTATAATGGGAGATTCCTTAAACATAAATCACTTCATTTGCAGTGCTTTATGACGTGTTTATAGGAAAAGCCTTCTTGAATTTGAATTTTGCGAATTAGGGTATAAAATATTAGCATTTATTTACCATTTGCCTACAAATTAACATATAATATAGATAAATTTGGGTATTAATTGATTGTTTAACAATCAATTTTAATCAAAATTTGGGATTGTGACATTATTATAGATATAGTAATTTTGCAGATGTAAAAAACAATTTCAATTATGGCAAAGGTAACGATTATTTATGGCTCAACAACGAGCAACACAGCAGAGGAGGCTAAAAAAATAGCTGCAGGTCTTGCTGGTCACGAGGTGGCAACTATTGATGTATGCGATTCAAGCAAAGAGGATTTTGAAAATGCTGACTGCTTAATCTTAGGTACATCAACTTGGGGATTAGGTGATATTCAAGATGATTGGGAGGGTGCTCTATCTGTTTTAGCAGGCTCTAACCTGTCAGGTAAGAAGGTTGCCCTATTTGGATGTGGCGATTCAGGTGGATATCCTGATACATTTGTTGATGGTATTGGTATCCTATACGAAGCTGCAACTAAGGCTGGCGCAACTGTTATAGGCGAAATCCCAACAGCAGGATACTCATACTCGGCTTCACGAGCAGAAGTTGATGGTGTGTTCGTAGGCCTACCACTTGATGATGATACAGCTAACGAAAATGATGAGCGTATATCAAGCTGGGTTTCATCTCTAATGAGTAACATTTAATACGATTAACCGGAGTTCTGGATAAGAAACAGTCATACTTTCTTTATTGCAGCCCATTTTCAGCACCTTATTGCAAAATACGATG
>CAYJHM010000044.1:0-12188 GCA_964369935.1 uncultured Rikenellaceae bacterium | reverse complement strand
AATACGTGAACAGTTGTCTAAGGTGGGTATCCCTATTAAGGGTGATTTGAAGTACGGAGCTGCTCGTTAGAATAAGGTTGGGGGCGGTATCTCGCTGCACTCTCGTAGTGTTGAGTTTACCCACCCAGTAACAAAAGAGGTGATTAAGGTTATTGCCTCGGTGCCTAGAGAGGATAATCTATGGGCATTTTTTGAGGATTGTTTAAAATAGAAATCATGATACAGAGAAGACAAACACTTTATTTGCTAATTGTTGTGGCAATTTTCGCCACTCTATTTTTTATAGATTTTGTAACCATTACAACTATTGGTTCTAGTGCTGAAGCTATCGAGAGCACATTTGGTGTGTTAGATTATTATCCGCTTATTGTATTGGCAGGGTTAATTATTGCTGTTTCAGCAACTGCAATCTTTGCCTTTAAAAATATGGCTTTACAGTTGCGTATGTCAGTTGTTAATCTAATTCTAGTAATCGGTTTTATTGGAATGGAGGCATACCATCTATTTCCGCTATTTGATAGCGATATTGAAGGGGTGCGAAAAGTTGGATTCGCATCATTTATGCCTTTGGCAGCCCTTCTTCTTGCGTTTTTTGCATTTAAGGGTATCTCACGAGATATATTTAGGCTTAGGTCGTACAATAGAATGAGATAGATGCTGCAAGTTAATGTAAAAGAGGTGCTTAAAAGTAAGGCACCTGAGTTATATAAGCGTATTCCCCGTATTGTTATATGGCTTCTACGTAGGCTTATACACGAGAAGACGTTAAATAGGGGGCTTGCTAAGTGCGATGGGCTAAAGGGTATACCTTTTGTTACCAAAGTGCTTGACGAGATTCTTTATATCCGCCGCGAGGCAGTTGGATTAGAGGATATACCAAGTGATGGGAAGTATATATTTGTTGCTAATCATCCACTAGGAGGATTAGATGGGATGGCTATATTAGAGTGTATTAACAATCGCTTTGATGGGGTTAAGGCTCTTGCTAATGATATTTTGTTGAATATAGAGCCTATGAAACCGCTCTTTTTGGCGATAAATAAGCATGGGGCGCAGAGTAGTAGTATAGCAAATGATATAAACGAGCATCTTGCTAGTGGTGCTCCGCTACATACCTTTCCAGCGGGCTTTTGTTCGCGCAAGATTAACGGGGAGATTACAGATATTGCTTGGAACAAGAATTATCTGCGTAAGGCTCTGGAGTTTAAGAGGGATATTGTACCTATATATGTTGCAGAGCGCAATTCAAGGTTCTTTTATAATATAGAACTTTTGCGTAAACGATTAGGTATAAAGTTCAATATAGGAATGATACTACTACCGCATCAACTCTTCACTCAGAGGAGGCGAAGTGGTAGGGTAAAAATGATTTTTGGCGAGCCGATAAGTTATCATGAATTATCAACTACTCACGATATTGGGTATTGGAATCGTGAGATACGTTCAAGGTGTTATGCCCTAAAAAATAAAAAATAGAAATGAATCCTGTAAAGGGTTACAAATAATAAATTATGGAAGATATTGTTAAGCCTATACCGATAGAAGATATAGAACGAGAGCTGACGGCAGATAAGATTGTGCGTCCAACTCAAAACGGTTCAAATATTATCTATATAGTAACAGGTGATGACTCTCCTAATACATTAAAGGAGATTGGAAGGTTACGTGAGTATGCCTTTCGTGAGGCTGGCGGCGGTAGTGGACTAGCTATGGACTTAGATGATGAAGATTTTGCTAAAGATGGCTATAAACAACTGATTGTATGGGACCCAGAGAATAAGATGATAGTAGGGGGGTATCGTTTCATTGTATCTAGAAGCGAGAACCCAAGTCATTTCTCAACAGAACACTATTTTCAGTTTACCGATAAATTCCGTAAGGAGTATTTGCCCTACACTATCGAGCTAGGGCGTTCGTTTGTTCATCCAAAATACCAGGGGCGTTCGATGGGGGCAAAAAGTATCTATGCTCTTGATAATCTGTGGGATGGTCTTGGTTCGATTGCTGCAATGAACCCAGAGGCTCGTTACTATTTTGGTAAGGTTACAATGTACGAGCATTACCATAATCAGGCACGTTTGATTCTTTTCTGTTTCTTGCAGAGATATTTTTCTGATTCAGAGGCTCTTGTTACACCTGTCGAAGCTAAGGTGTTTAAGGTTGCAACTAACGAATCGTTAAGGGATATATTCACAGGTGATTATCAAATAGACTATAAAATATTAGTGGGTAAACTACGTGAGTATGGCGAGAATATCCCTCCACTGATTAATGCTTACATGAACCTATCTCCTTCGATGAAGGTGTTTGGTACGATAGTTAATGATGATTTCGGTTCTGTTCAAGAGACAGGTATACTGGTAACAATAAAGGATATATATAAAGATAAATACCTGCGATATATTGGTTCGGCAAAGGCCTATATCGGAGAAGAGTGTAATGAGGATTAATTGACAGAATGAAGAATATTAGAAATTTTTGTATTATTGCCCATATCGATCATGGTAAGAGTACATTAGCAGATAGATTATTAGATGTAACTAAAACTATCACCGAGCGTGAAAAGCAAGCGCAGGTGTTAGATGATATGGATTTAGAGCGTGAGAAGGGTATCACTATCAAGAGCCACGCTATACAGATGGAGTTTGTGCGTGATAATCAGAAGTATGTACTGAATTTGATTGATACTCCTGGTCACGTTGATTTCTCGTATGAGGTGTCTCGTGCTATTGCATCGTGCGAGGGAGCATTACTTATTGTTGATGCAACGCAGGGTATTCAAGCGCAAACAATCTCGAATCTATATCTTGCGATGGATCATAATCTTGAGATTATACCTGTCGCCAATAAGATAGATATGCCTGCTGCTATGATTGAGGATACTAAAGAGCAGATATGTGACTTGATAGGGTGTGACGCCGACGATATACTGCTTGCTTCGGGTAAGACAGGCGAGGGGGTTGAGGCTATCCTTGATGCTATAATTGATAGAGTGCCTGCACCAAAGGGCGATGTAGAGGCTCCTCTTCAAGCTCTGATATTTGATTCGGTATTTAATCCGTTCAGGGGTGTTATTGCATATTTCAAAATTATGAATGGTACGCTGCGCAAAGGGGATTTAGTGAAATTCTTTAATACGGGTAGCGAGTATAAGGCCGACGAGATAGGTGTTCTGAAGCTGAAAATGAGTCCACGTGATGAGGTAGGCGCTGGCGATGTAGGTTATATAATTTCGGGTATTAAAAACTCGGTTGATGTTAAAGTTGGTGATACTTTAACTCACCAGCAGCGCGAGTGCGCGAGTGCTATTGCAGGATTCGAGGATGTTAAGCCTATGGTATTTGCAGGTCTTTATCCTGTTGATAGTGATGATTTTGAGGATTTACGTGCATCGCTCGAGAAGTTACGTTTGAATGATGCGTCGCTAACTTTCGAGCCCGAATCGTCGTTGGCTTTAGGTTTTGGTTTCCGTTGTGGATTCCTAGGCCTTTTGCATATGGAGATTATTCAAGAGAGGCTATACCGTGAGTTCAATATGGATGTTATCACAACTGTTCCTAACGTGTCGTATTTAGTGCACACAAATAAGGGTGAGGTGTTAGATGTGCATAACCCATCGGGTCTGCCCGAACCAACACTGATTGATTTTATTGAAGAGCCATATATATCAGCACAGATAATTACTAAGGCAGAGTTTTTAGGGTCGGTAATTAAGTTGTGTATTGATAAACGTGGGGTACTACGTAACCAAACATTCCTAACAACTGATAGGGTAGAGGTTATATTTGATATGCCACTAGCAGAGATTGTATTTGATTTTTACGATAAACTTAAAAGTATATCTAAAGGGTATGCCTCGTTCGATTATCACCGTACAGGGTACGAACGTTCGCACCTAGCAAAGTTAGATATACTGCTTAATGGCGAAGGTGTGGATGCTCTATCGTCGCTTACTCACAGGGATAATGCCTATGATTTTGGGCGTCGTATGTGCGAGAAGCTCAAAGAGCTGATTCCTCGTCAGCAATTCGATATTGCTATCCAAGCAGCTATTGGCGCTAAAATTATTGCACGTGAAACTGTTAAGGCTCTACGTAAAGATGTAACGGCTAAATGTTACGGCGGAGATATAACACGTAAGCGTAAGCTGTTAGAGAAACAAAAGAAGGGAAAGAAACGTATGCGTCAGGTTGGTAACGTTGAGGTGCCACAAGAGGCTTTCCTAGCAGTATTGAAATTTTAATATGTAATTTTTTATATAACATCACAAAAAGATTATAATTATGAAGTTTATAATTCAGAGTTCAGAGTTAAATAAGGTTCTTCAGTCGGCAGGTAAGATTATCAATCTAAAACACCCAATGCCGATAATGGAGTATTTTCTATTCGAGTTACAAGGTGGCGTGTTAAGTGTTACGGCCTCGGATCAAGAGACAACTCAAGTTACAAAAATTGCAGTAAGCGAGATGGAGAAGGCAGGCGAAGTTGCTGTCCCTTCACGTCTAATGCTTGAGGTGTTAAAGGAGTTTGCTGATCAACCTATAAGCGTTACTGTTGATGCCGAGAGTTTAACTATTACAATCGAGTGGAGTAGTGGTTCGATAGCTATTCCAGGACAGCAAGCGGCTAGTTATCCAGCACTTACTACACTTAGCGAGACTGATACAAAAAAAATAAATGTGGATGCCTCGATTGTTGAGGAGATGATTGGACTTACTATTTTTGCAACTGCCGATAAATCGTCTAGACCAACTATGACTGGTATTTTATTTGATATTTCGGCTGATACCCTAACAGCGGTAGGAACTGATGGTCATAAACTAGTGCGAGTACTTATTCCTGATGTTAAGAACGAGGTTCCTGAGCCAACTTCATTTATCCTTCCACGTAGGCCAGCTGCGCATCTTCGTCAGCTACTAGGCTCTACGCAAGATGTTGTAAAAATCGAGTTTGATGATAAAAATATTCACTTCTCGTTTGGCGATACAATATTTATTAGTCGTATGATAGAGGGGCGTTTCCCTAACTATAATAGCGTTATCCCACAAGGGAATAGTAATACTGTTATTATTGATAGGCAAGAGTTTTTATCTGCTATTCGTCGTGTTTCGGTGTGTTCGGATAAATCTAGTAATATGGTTAATTTTGCTATTGAGGGTAATAGTATCAAGCTTCAAGCTAAGGATGTTAATTTCTATGTATCGGCAGAGGATAGCTTAAATTGTAACCATGCAGGTGAGAATATAACAATTGGATTCAAGTACACCACTTTAATCGAACTACTCACAACATTCACCTCACAGAGTATCGAGTTGGCTCTTAATAGCTCAACTACACCGGGGTTATTTATGCCAATAGAGACAAATAGTCTATGCGAGCAGAATACCGTTGTGTTGATGATGCCAATAGTTTAACCGTTAATAATTAAATAATATGAAGTTAAATTTAAATCGCCCTATTGTCTTTTTTGATTTAGAGACAACAGGCATAAATGTAGTACAAGATAGGATAGTTGAAATTTCGCTTGTAAAGGTGATGCCTAATGGCGATGAGGAGGTAAAGACTAGGAGAATTAATCCTGGAATACCGATTCCTAAATTTGCTTCTGAGGTGCACGGTATAACAGATGAAGATGTTAAGGATTGTCCGCCTTTCCGTGCAGTTGCTAAGTCGTTAGCAGCCTATATGGAGGGGTGTGATATTGCTGGATATAACTCAAATAAGTTTGATATTCCGATGCTTATGGAGGAGTTCCTTCGTGCAGGTGTTGATATAGATCTTAAAAATCGTAAGTGCATAGATGTTCAAAATATTTTCCATAAGATGGAGAAACGAACCCTATCGGCAGCTTATCAATTTTACTGTGGCAAAGACTTAGAGAATGCCCATTCGGCAGAGGCAGACACTCTAGCAACTTACCATATTCTTCAAAGCCAACTAGAGCGTTATAACGAGTTAGAGAATAGTGTAGATTTCCTCTCTAATTTCAGTGAAATGTCGCCTATGGCCGATTTTGCTGGTCGTATAGCTTATGATAGCGAAGGTGTAGAGGTTATAAATTTTGGAAAGCACAAAGGGAAAAGGGTTGTTGATGTGTTCCGTAGCGAGCCTAGCTATTATAGCTGGATGATGAATGGCGATTTCCCTGAATATACCAAATTGGTGCTTACACGTATTAAATTATCAATGAAGTAGTGATTACTTCGGATCTTATTGAATGATGTTATGGCAAAGATAAGAATTTTTCTTGTTATCTCGCTTATCTCCTTTATGGTCTCGGCATTTACATCGGGAAATGTTACAAATAGGGTTGTAGATAGTGAAGTTAGCGAATATTCAACTTCAAGAAAACGTATTACGCACGTAGTGATTAAAGGCGAGGGGCTAACCTCAATCTTAAAGCGCTACGGTGTCTCGTTGAGTAGTGTATTGAAGAGTAATAGATGGCTTAGGGGTAGTGATTTATCGCTCAAAATAGGCGATGAGATAGTTATTCTACGTAAGGATATGAATAAGGCTACTGCTCTTCAGATTGATAGAGAGATTAGGTTGTATGGCGAGAGTTATCGCAAAAATGAGGGTAAAGAGATTAGTTCAGTAGCTAGTAAGGAGCTGAAATTAGAGTCTAAACCCGAAGTGATAACCCCACCAAAGGATTATATCGAGTCGCCAGTTATTCGCAATAAAGAGGAGCGAAATCAGGGTGATGTAAAGGTGGCTATTTTACTTCCTTTGTATGTTGATTTGGGGGTTGAAGATGCTGAGTTTGCATCATTCTATAAAGGGGCACTTATTGCTCTTGAAGAGCTAAAAGCGCAGGGTGTAAGCACAACAATTGATGTTATAGATACAGGTAATGGTATTCAAAAAATAGATTCGCTTATTAGTAATAGGGTATTGCTAAATGGCTATCATCTAGTAATAGGACCAGTCTATCCGCAGCAGTTCACCGCTATAGCCCATCATCTGCGTAATCGTAACGTGGCTCTAATATCACCGCTTACGCCTACTAATATTGAGGGAGATAATATTTTTCAGGTTTCGCAACATCCACCAGCTAGGTACGATAAGTTGGAGGGGATGTTAGATGGGAAAAATGTTATAATGTACCGTACCGAAGATGATGATACCGCTTTCTTCTCGAAAATGGATTTATATAGCGAACTAGCTGAGCGTACATTTGTTATCAATAAAGATTCCGTTGAAAATGTTGAGTATGTTCTTTCTCACGAGGCAGGCAAGCCAAAATTTTTAGGTACTCTTAACGAATTAATTCGCTTTAGGGCTGGTATAACAGATAGTACAGAGATAAGAATAGAGATTATAGAAGTGCCTATTGTTGATTCGTTAGCGATGGATTCACTGGCGATGGATTCATTATCAATGGACTCATTAATGGTCGAGTCGGAGGAGATAGATACTTTTGCGTCTGATTCACTCGCAACAGACTCGCTTACTACTGATTCGTTAGCTACTGATTCGGTGGCAGTGAATTACATCTATCGTATTCGATATATTAATCCGCATGCTGACTCGCTTCAAAACGATACTATGGCTATTAGCGACACAACTAACTATATCAACGAGGTGGTAGAGGATATACCTCTCTATTCGATGGAGTTTATTAGCCACCCTGATTTATTGATGGAGCATGCTATGAGACGTGATATACCGAATGTTGTTGTTGTTGGGGCAAAGGAGAGCTCTGATATCGAGCGTATTATGTCGAAAATATCTATTTTAAATAATAACTTCGATGTGACAGTTATAGGCTCTTCCGAGTTTGCACGTATTAGCGACGAGAAACGTAGAGATTTCTTTGTGAATGATACTCGCTTTATTACTGGTTATCATTCCGATAGGTTCAATAAGAAGAGCCTCTCGTTTGAGACTAAATATGTTGATACGTATGGCGAATTGCCATCGCTATTCTCTTATCGTGCATACGATGTGGTTTCGATATTTGTATCGTTAATTTCGGATATGGATTCAAACTTTATGGAGATTATGGACGGGCAGTTGCTTAATCCTATGAGAGCAGGCTATCGTTTTGTTAAGGTTGATGGTAAATATGTAAATGTTGAGTGGATGCTGGTGAGGTATCTACCAGATTACACAGTAGAAATTAGATAATTAAAAAATAAAGATATATGGCTAAAGAGAAAGAGGCTCCAAAAATGGATGCTATGAGCGATAAGATGAAGGTCTTAACTGCAACAATGGATAAATTAGAGAAGAGTTATGGTAAAGGCGCAGTTATGCGTATGAGCGATCAGTCGGTTGATAATGATGTTCAAGTTATCTCTTCGGGGTCGCTAACACTTGATTCGGCACTAGGAGTAGGGGGGTATCCTCGAGGTAGGATAGTTGAGATATATGGGCCTGAGTCGTCGGGTAAAACAACTCTTGCTATTCACGCTATTGCCGAGGCACAAAAGATGGGGGGTATAGCCGCTTTTATCGATGCCGAGCACGCTTTCGATAGGTTCTATGCTCAAAATCTTGGTGTTGATATGGATAACCTATTTATTGCACAACCCGATCATGGAGAGCAGGCTCTTGAGATAGCCGAGCAGCTTATTCGTTCAAGTGCTATTGATATAATTGTAATCGACTCGGTAGCAGCTCTTACTCCAAGGGCTGAGATTGAGGGCGAAATGGGAGAGGCTAAGATGGCTCTTCAGGCTCGTCTTATGTCGCAGGCTCTGCGTAAGTTAACAGGTGTTATTAATCGCACTAATACAATATGTATTTTTATTAATCAGTTACGAGAGAAGATTGGTATCTCGTATGGTTCGCCTGAAACAACAACAGGTGGTAATGCTCTTAAATTCTATGCCTCGGTGAGGTTAGATATACGTAAGAGTGCTAACCTAAAAGATGGCGAAGATCAATATGGTTCGCGTGTTAAGGTTAAGGTGGTGAAAAATAAGGTTGCCCCTCCGTTTAAGCGTGGAGAGTTTGATATTCTATTCGGCGAGGGAATCTCAAAAATTGGCGAGATTATAGATATTGCTACTGACGAAAATATTATCAAGAAGAGCGGTTCGTGGTTCTCTTATGGCGAGCGTAAGCTAGGTCAAGGAAGGGATAATCTTAAGAAATTATTTGAGACAGATAGCGAGCTATATGCCGATATCGAAGCACAGGTTAAAGAGGTTCTGAAAAATAAAAACATAAACTAATATGGCTAGTAAACCATCTATTCCTAAGGGTACACGAGATTTTGGGCCTCGTCAGATGATGAAGCGCAGATATATCTTTAACACAATACAAACAATATTCGAGAAGTATGGATATATGCCTATCGAGACTCCTGTTATGGAGAATCTATCTACTCTGTTAGGTAAGTATGGTGAAGAGGGAGATAGGCTTATATTTAAGGTACTTAATTCAGGTGATTTCCTCGCTTCAATGCCCGAGGATGCAGCAGAGCGTGGAAGTGGTTATACCGCAACAAAAATATGCGAGAAGGGGTTACGTTACGATTTAACAGTGCCTTTTGCTAGATATGTAGTGCAGTATCAAGGCGAATTAACTTTACCATTTAAAAGATACCAAATTCAGCCTGTATGGCGTGCTGATAGACCTCAAAAGGGGCGTTATCGTGAATTTTATCAGTGTGATGTTGATGTTGTAGGTTCAAACTCACTTCTTAATGAGTTGGAGTTGATTCAAATAACAGCCGATGTTTTTAAGGCTCTCTCTGTTGGGGTGGTACTTAAACTAAATAATCGCAAATTATTGCAAGGTATAGCCGAAACAATGGGGCACCTTGATAAGATAATTGATATCACCGTAGCGATAGATAAACTAGAGAAAATAGGGCTTGAATTGGTGCGTAAAGAGCTGCAAGAGAGAGGTATTGATGATGCAGCTATTTCGATACTAGAGCCTATACTGACTTTAAGCGGTAGTAATAACGAGAAGTTAGATAAAATTTCTACAATTATTTCGAGCTCTGAGGTTGGTGTTAAGGGTGTTGAAGAGATGCGTCAAGTGTTATTATACGCCGAGCAGTTAGAGGTAGATATCGAGTTGGAACTTGATCTGTCGCTTGCGCGTGGGCTTAACTACTACACAGGAACAATTTTCGAGGTGAAGGCTAAGGATTATGCTATTGGTAGTATATGTGGTGGTGGTCGTTACGATGATTTAACAGGTATTTTTGGGCTTAAAGGTGTATCTGGTGTAGGTATTTCGTTTGGGGCTGATAGGATATACGATGTGTTAGAGGGGTTAGATTTATACCCTAAAGAGGCAGAGGTGGCTACTAAAGTAATGTTTGTAAACTTCGGTGGTGCAAGCGAGCTAGCAGCATTAAAATGTGCTTCTCAACTTAGAACGGCAGATATATCGTCGGAGATATACCCTGATAGTGCAAAAATGAAAAAGCAGATGGATTTTGCTAATAAACGCTCGATTCCTTTTGTTGTATTAATAGGCGACGACGAGCTAGCTAGTGGCGAGGCAACAGTTAAATGTATGGTTTCGGGCGAGCAGCGTAGGGTCTCATTATCGGATATTGCTACGGTTATTAACTAATCTTTTATTATGCGAGTAAGTTATTTCTTTTCTGTTATATTAGCTATCCTTGTCTCTTGTAAAGGGGGAGGGGTAGAGGTTGGTGGTAATAATGTTGCTACTAAGGCTGCGAGTGTAGTTAATCCAAGTAAGCAGAAGTGGACTATTAGTTGTAATGTGAAAGATTTACCTGATGGTGTTATTATGATTGGTGATACACCCTTTGGGGCGCAGTGTGATACTGTAACGGTTAAAGATGGTAAGTTTGTTATCTCTGGCGGTGAAATTTCACAACCAATTCATAAATATATCTACCGCACTGAAAATAAAGCTCTTTTGCCGCTCTATGTTGGTGGTGGCGAAACTACTGTAACCGCAAATTTTGTGAGAAATGGCTGTGTTATGGGTAAAAAGATGAAGTTTGCGGATGTTAAGATTGATGGTCATATAGCTAATGCTCAAGCTAATGAGTTACAACAAAAAATAGAGAAGTTACGTGTTGAAATGGGTAAAAAACGTAGGCCTATTAACGAATTTAATGCTAAGGTGTACGAGTTTAAGCGAGAGTTTGTTAAGAGTAATCCAAACGCTTTCTATTCGGGCGAAATTATCTACCTAATGGGCGAGAATTTAGGTAAAGATTCTCTGCGTAATCTGCTTAATTTAGTTAATCCAGATTTAATTTCAGACCATTTAACTATCGTCAGGGAGAGAGCACAATAATTTTTCGGTTATGCTCAAAATTTTAGGAATAATAATAGTAGGGGTCGTTTTAGGAGTTTTGCTGAGAGGGAGAGTCCCTCAAAAGCAAATTACTAAAGCTACCTCTATTTTGATTTATACACTACTTTTAGTGTTAGGCATAGCCGTAGGTAGCGACGAGAGTATTGTTAATAATCTTGATGTGATAGGCGTAAAGGGTGGTGTTATAGCTCTATCTGCCGTATTAGGTTCGCTACTGATGGCAAAACTTCTATTTTACCTACTAAAGAGAGGAGGTAAGCGATGAGAGGGAGCTTAATAATAGTGGCTTTTTTTGCCGTTGGGGTGCTATTAGGACTACTATTTAGCGATTTGGAGATAGTGGGCGATTATAGCCGTTATGTGCTCTATGCGCTTATGTTTCTCGTAGGTGTGGGGGTTGGTTCAGACAAAAATACCCTTAGGGCACTTCAAACAACAAAAATAGGGGTTATTCTACTTCCATTCTTTACTATCCTGGGGTCATTAGGCGCAGCACTAATTGTATCCCCTTTGATTGGTGGTCTTACAACAGGTGATACTTTAGCAGTTGCTTCGGGGTTTGGCTATTACTCGCTATCATCAATATTATTGACAGAGTATCGCAGTGCCGAACTTGGAACAATCGCACTGGTTGCAAATATTATTCGTGAGATAGCCACAATCCTTTTAGCTCCACTTATAGTTAGATATTTTTCGCCACTTGCCCTTGTGTCGAGTGCAGGAGCTACCAGTATAGATACTCTACTACCTGTTATTACTCGATTTTCAGGCAAAGATTACATCGTTATAGCAATCTTCCACGGTGTAGTTATGGAGTTAGCTGTTCCCCTACTTGTGACACTTTTTGCTGGATAGTCATTTGTAAAAGCTAATTCGCAAAACTCTAGTTCAAGAAGGCTTTTCCCATAAGCACGTCATCT
>CAYJHM010000043.1:0-12472 GCA_964369935.1 uncultured Rikenellaceae bacterium | reverse complement strand
AACCATAGGCATAGGTAGCGACTTAGCATATATCTGCGAACGCATATTATAGCGTAGGTAGTTTACAATCTCTGGTTTAGATGCAACAAATCCACCAACCCCCGCCATACTCTTAGCGAAAGTAGCGAAGTGAATATCTATCTGATCCTCAACACCGTAATACTCAGGAACACCTGAACCACGCTCTTGACCCATTGTGCCAAAACCGTGAGCGTCATCAACAAGAATACGGAAATCAAAATCCTTCTTCATCTCTACTATCTTATCTAAACGACCTAAATCGCCCTTCATACCAAATACACCTTCGGTAATAAGTAGAACTCCTCCGCCATTAGCTGTTGCTAACTTTGTAGCACGCTCAAGCTGCTTACGACACTTCTCCATATCGTTATGAGGGTAAACATAACGCTTACCGCCCTTAGCTTTATGTAGAAGTAGACCATCAATGATACAAGCATGCGACTCTGAATCGTAAACAATAACATCTTTCGGAGTAACTAACGTATCAATAACCGACACCATTCCTTGATAACCAAAGTTTAATAAGAAAGCATCTTCCTTCTTAACATAGGCAGCTAACTCACGCTCTAATTGCTCGTGCCATTTTGTTTGACCACTCATCATACGAGCACCCATTGGAGCACCCATACCGAACTCAGCTGCCGCCTCTGCATCAGCCTTAATAACCTCAGGGTGAGCTGCTAATCCTAAATAATTATTTAAACTCCAAGTTAATACCTCTCTTCCCCTAAAGTTCATGCGTGGACCGATTGTGCCCTCTAGCTTAGGAAAGGTAAAATAACCATGCCCTTGCTTCATATACTGGCCTATTGGACCACCCGAATCTTTCGTAATACGCTCAAAAATATCCATATCTGTATAATTTATTTGTAATTTTCCGCGACAAAGATACAAAAAAAACTTCAAACAAGTATTACGTATTAATACTTATTTGAAGCTCTTTATTAGAAGCTACAAAGGAAATCGAGCTATTTTTTAAATATCTTAGAGAAAATAGACTTTTTACACTTATTTATCAATTGTGATGATTGCGAATATGATAGCTGCCCATTATTGTAATCTCCATCAACAAACACACCCTCTATACGCTTACCATCAGCAGTGGTAAAAAGACCCTGCCCATTATATTTAGCATCAACTATTTCACCCGTATAGCTTGCCCCATCTGCATACTTTATTATACACGCACCCGAGTACGAAAGATTATCAAAAGCACCCCCAATACTAACACCCGAGCTCGCTTTAATAAGCTGCCCTACTCCAGATGGTTTAGAGCACAAGAACGCACCTAAATATACATCACCATTTGGGTATATCATCTTACCGCAGCCCGATAGTTCTTTACCGTCATACTCACCTAGATACTCTCTCCCATCAGGGAAATACATAGCTCCAACAGTTGGATTATAACTATCGAATGCCCCTTTATAGATTACTCCATCGGGATAGGTAGCTTCACCCTCTTGAATTCCATTAGTGGTAAATTTCCCTTTATACACAGTACCATCATTTGAGGTATAAGTACCTTCCCCACTGAATTTCCAATCATCCATCTCTCCTACATACACATCACCATTATTCCCGAACACATATCTGCCATACCCACTTATAGCACCATCTTTAAATTCACCCACATAGGTATCACCGCCAGCAAAAAAGAATTCACCTTTGCCATTCTTATCACCATCACTAAACTCTCCTACGTATCTATTGCCGTTACTAAAAGTAATCTCGCCCTTTCCAGATAAAACTCCTGCCTTTATCTCACCAATATAACAAGCACCGTTTGTATAAGTTAATGTACCGAACCCTGAAGCGTAATCATCAACAAAATCACCCACAAAAGTATCTCCGTTATTATATACTATATCGCCTTTACCTTGGAACTTACCATTTACATACTCTCCGATATAGCGCCCACCCTTTGCAAAGGTTGTTTCGCCCTTACCATTTGGTAATTTTCCACGAAACTCCCCAACATATTTATCGCCATTATCAAAAAACCACTCACCATCACCATAAAGTAAATCAACACTATATATTACTTTACGCTCAGAGGTCTCGCTAGCGCCATTAAACATAGTGAAGTAACCATTATTAAAAATACCAAAGCTCCCTGAGGATGAAAAATTCAATGAATTCCCTTTAATATTTAAATCAATCCTCTCGTTAGCATTTGCATATTGAAGCTCTATCCTACTACTTGCATCAAACGCAATTTTACTATACGGCGACCCACTTGGAGCTTTATACACAACCAGTGGTTCTTGATTAGACTTAAAACTCACCCTCACACGGCTATTATCGCAATCTTCTTCTGTTGATATTATAACCGAATCTTGCAGCTCGTGGTAGTGCCCCTTTATTTCTTGGTCAGAAGCTCCATTCTCTCCAATCAACGTAAAATCAACCCGAACACCCTCCTCGACCTTAGTAATTACAGTTATTATACCTGCCATTTCGCCTTTGCTATTTCTGCCGTATAAAGTATAATCACCTCTCGTGGCAATAAAATAACCATCTCTTTTCCCATCCCTATGTTGAGCATGGAAATACATTTCACCAATAACATAATTAAGAAGTGGAGGCTCTACATCGGGAATATACGAAAGCAGTGATGAACCCCAATTATAGAATAAAAATGGGCTAAATACTTTCCTCAACTCATCCTCAGAGGTACAAGAGACAATATTCAACGTTGGTATCAACGAACTACACTCAACCTCAATAATATCCATAAGATTCATAAGAGCACCTTCGTCACATACAAGTATCACCATTAAGCAATCTCGCTTATCTCCATTAAAAGCAGCATTAAAAGCTACCTTGGTGTAAATATCAAAAAGATTAGATTCCTCAGATAAAAATACTAACATCAGAGGTCGAATTATATCTTCTTCATAACTATATTCAACCCTTTGAATATCAAAAATATTTGTAAGTTTGCGCTCTAATTGTTCAGTTTTTTTTGAACCTATAATTGTTACACCCATAACCGCTTCAAATTAACCATTTAAATTAAAAATTATCAAGACATCGCTTGATTAACTCCTTCATTTTAACACCGTAATCTACATTAGCACTCTTTTGGCAACGATGCGCTATACCTAAACAGATAGTAGTAGCTTTATGACCCATCATAGCGGCCAAGCCGCCGAGGGCAGCCCCCTCCATCTCGAAATTGGTAATTTTAAGCCCATAGTGATCAAAATCCACAATTTTATCTACCATATTATCTATAACTGGCTCTAGACGTAATACCCTACCCTGAGGGCCAAAGAAACCACCTCCACAAGCAGTGAAACCACTAACAGTAAAATCTCTAAATCTATCGCTCAATTCGCGCGAAGAGCGCACAACATAAGGTGTCGGCAGTTCGTTATCCCACGCCGTTTGCGCAACAAAATCGTGCTCAATAGCACACTCTCGTACACTATGCGAACCCTTATAAAAATTCACTACTCCATCAAGACCAATCGAGAAGTCGCTAATAATAAAATCGCCCAATCTGATAGATTCCTGCAATACCCCACAAGTACCAATACGCAGAATCTCTGCCGAGACAAGTTCGGATTTAATTTGACGAGTTTCAAAATCAATATTATAAAGCGCATCTAACTCGTTAAGGAGAATATCAATATTATCAGAACTGATACCACTACTCATAATAGTTAATCGCTCGCCTTTATAATATCCTGTTACGGTGGTAAATTCACGATGCGAAACCTCGACCTCTATCGAATCAAGAAATTGCGAAATCATAGCAACCCTAGATGGGTCGCCTACCACTATCACTTTTCTAGCTACCTCACTAGGTAGCAGATTAAGGTGATACACCCTACCCTCAGGTGTAATTAATAAATCGGATGCACTAATCATAAGCGTATAATTACATATTTTTAATTGCCTGATGGCTTAGCTCTAATTTTTTTATTAGTTCCTCAATAATTGATATATCCATAAACGAAGGGCCATTTTCCGAACCATAATCACCACCTACAACAATAATCATATCCTTAGTTGAAAGGTCACCACTACTTAAGCGGTTACGTAGTTCGCTAAGCAGGAAATAACGATGTACATACGAAGACTCTTGATAGCTTGAAATTATCCCATATGATAGAGCAAGTTCGCGCATTACTTTTTTACTATAACATATAGCAAAAACAGGTTTAGGACAACGGAAAGACGAGAGATAACGGCCAGTACGCCCCGATAGCGTATCGATTATAACCGCTTTAATTGGCAGCACCTCGCAACACCTCACTGCCGACATAGCCAACTGCGCTGTTATTTGCTTATAGTATCCCGACAATTTGAGACCACTGGTTGGTTCCATCCCCCCCTCAATCTCTAGTGCTACACGACTCATAACCTCAACCGCCTCAAGCGGATAAGCTCCGTTTGCTGTCTCGCCACTTAACATAATAGCATCGGTACGCTGAAAAATTGCACTTGCTATATCACTCACCTCAGCACGCGTAGGACGTGGATTATTAATCATACTCTGAAGCATCTGAGTAGCAACAATAACTGGGCGTTTTGCCTCGTAACATCTACGAATAATATCACGTTGAATATAAGGTATCCTCTCGGCAGGTATCTCTACCCCTAAATCACCTCGCGCAATCATCACCCCATAGGTATGGCGCAATATTTCGTTTATATTATTTACCCCTTCAAGATTCTCTATTTTTGATATTATCTTAATATCACTACCCCTAGCATCAAGCAGCTCTTGAACTGCCAATACATCATCCTTTCTGCGAACAAATGAATGTGCAATAAAATCTATATCCTCGTTGATAGCCCAATCAATAAACTGCTTATCTCGCTCTGTTACCGACTGCAAATCGAGTGGAACATTAGGAATATTAACACTCTTACGCCCCTTAATACGACCACTATTATCTACCCTAGCAACAATTGCATCGCTATGTTTATCAACCACCACTAATTTTATCTCACCGTCGTCTATTAATATATCTGTGCCTATATCTATTGCTCCAACAATATCAAGATACGACACATAAAGCACCTCATCTGTTGATTTCTCTAATCCCCCTTTAATTAAAATATTCTCTCCTTGAACAACATCAAACCCTCCATTTTCGCATTGAGTAGTGCGAATCTCAGGCCCTTTAGTATCAATCATGATAGCTATCTTATCTGATACCTGACGCACATTATTAACTATTACCGAGGCAGCCTCGGGTGTAAGATGTGCCGAATTAATACGTACGACATTCATACCAGCGCCATATAGAGCCTTTATAAACTCTACATCACAACGATTATCTGCTATTGTAGCAACAACCTTAGTTTTTTTCATTTCCATACTATTTTTTTTTACTGGTAAAGATAATTATAATTAAAGATAATTAACAACATATTTTATGACAAGATTGTTAATTGTTTTTAATATGCTTATCCGATTTTGGATTATACATTGGATTAACTTCCATCTTACGTTTACTATTAACCTCAATCCTGCGTGTATAGATTGGGTGGAAATCAAAATAGTAACCTCTTACATCCCCTTGCCGTTCTTTTAAGAAATAATATTCAATATTAGCTGTGATATAGTTACGACGAGCAACATCAGCTCCAATAGTAGATAAAACTGTTTGAGCATCAACCCTATACAGCACTATCCATGGTGATTTCGAACTCACACCACTTCCAGTTGAAAATATTGCCGAAAGAATCATATTATACTTATATGCATAATACAATGCCTTGTCCATATCACGCACTTTTTCGCTATACACATAGGTCATCAGATTAAGAAATTTCAACGAGAAGGGACGCTCCACCAGAATCGAATCTAAATATCTTATTGCTGTTACTAACGACTCCTGCGTGAATGCTCCTTGGCTCTTATTTAGCAGAACAGATAACGAATCTACATATTTAGGCTCGGTATGTGGCCTATAATCATCGTTAAACATATATCCGTAATACAGATGACGATAGTCATCAACCGTTAAGGTAGTATCACCCTTTTCATATCGCTCGAAAAGAGGAGGATAGTAATAATTAGAGCTCGGGTGCGTAACCTCTAACTCAATCTCTTTATACACTAATGGTTTTTGTGGTGTATCCATCAACATTTTAGCCATATCGCTCTGCGAAAAAGCCTCCGACTGGATAGCAAACCCAATCAATATCAGTAAAAGTGCTTTTAATTTTCTCATAATTCTATATTCTTTCCTAAAATACAAAGATAACATTTTTTTATTAAATCTACAATTTTACACCTATATATAAACACGATTAAAATAAAATCACAACTTGAACAAACAAAAAAGTGACGAACTTAATAGTTCATCACTCCTAATATCATACCTAAGTGTTAAATAATTATTTATTTAACTCCTCTTTAATAACCTCAATCACTTTCTGCACATTGGCATCCGATACGATTCTATCGCCCACTTGCACAAATGGAGCCTTTGGACCATCAAATTTATTGCACATATCCAAGCATGGTGCACCCTTAATGTCAATTCTCTCGATAATATCCTCTGGAATATACTCGTCTATCAATTGTAACTCCGCTCCACCCATCACATAACATAGAGTCCCTGTGCAAATCTTAATCTCTAATTTCTCCATAATTTATCAATATTTAACTAAAATCCCAATTTTACTTAAACAATTTAATAGATATTAAATATATAACTATAAATCCTCAAGACAATTGATAATCAGACATTTTCGTCTATTATATTTCACTACAAAATTATGATTTTTTTTTTAATAATCAAAATTTTAAAGAGGAAATATTTGATATCTATAGGAATTTAGGTTTAAAATATAACTTTACTACCCTATGAAGAGCAACAACTACTATCGACATAATAACCCTAGGAATAAAAACCCATAAAGCGCCTACCCCAATTGCAACAAATAGGAACGAATCCTCTATTAGCGAGTGTGTGATAGCAATACTACTATTCATAAGGCGCGACTCGCCAATTGTCACCTCTCCACTATCAAGCTCCTCAACGATAGCCATACCACCATAGGTTAATCCTAAGGTATTAGATATAGTCCATAATATAGATACCGAACGAGGTAATAGCAAAGCACTCATAACAGGGCGCAGCAGATATTGCAACTTGTCGATAATGTTATAGTGTCGTAAAATATTTTGGAATGCATTCATAAAGAATACAATAGTAAATATTTGAATAGCAAGCATCAATGACGAACGTAACCACCCTAGAAATAAATCTCCTAACGACTGATAAGCCTCGTCAACGGTTGGAAAGAATAGTTTCCCACTCATATCAGCAGGAATAATCATATTAAGCAAATAACCTGTTATAAGAGCAGTAAAAATCCGTAATGGCGCAATAAAGGCTATCGGACTACCTGCCTTCTGTTGAATCTTACACTCTACAATCAGATTATGAGCAATCAAACACATAGAGGCGAGTATAGTTACTGTTCTAAAATCAAGCCCTAAAGAGGCCATTACAGCTATTGCGGCATAGAGATTAGTTAGTATTGAAGTTATAAAAGGAATTGCAGCCTCGCCCTCCATTCCCATAAGCGAGAATAGCGGTGCCGCATATACAGAAATATCCTCAATCCAGCCATAATAGTTGCAGATTGTAACCAACAAAGTAACTGGTAACATAATTTTAAGCAACCACAGTGTGGTTTTAATTGCTGTTCGCAGTGCTAATAAAAAAACCTCTTTTAACATACTAGTTTAATCCAAAAAATGAAAAATTAACACTTCCGTAGCTTCTGAGCTCTAAAAAACGAGGGTGCTCCGAAAAATTTTTGCTCTTCGAGTGTTCGAAGATAAAACAGCCTCCCTCGGCAATTAAGTTATTTTTAAAAATGGTATCGATAATAGCATCTATCCCATCAAGCTCGTAAGGCGGATCAGCAAATACTATATCATAAGAACCTTTAGCACTCTTTAGGAAAGTAAAAGCATTAGCCCTAATCGACTGAACCGCTAAAAGATTTAATTTCTTAGCAGTTTCTCGTATAAAAGATTGGTGCACACTATCCATCTCAACCGACACGACACGTGCAGCTCCTCGTGAGGCAAACTCGAAACTTATCGAACCTGTACCCGAGAACAAATCTAATACCTGTAATCCATCGAAATCGTACCTGTTAGCCAGCACATTGAAAAGATTCTCTTTTGCAAAATCTGTTGTTGGACGAGCTTTAAAATTACGTGGTGGCGAAATAATTCGCCCCTTACACTCTCCGCTAATAATCCTCATATCTATTTTTTAGGTTATACTATATCTAAATATTGTTCGGTTACCATCTTCTCTATACGTTCGCCTTTTCGGTTACCATCTGTTAAGGCGAACTCACCCACCTCGTATAGCGATACAAGTGGCAACCTCTTACTGCTCTCTCCTTGCATAGCTGTGCGAATAAAGAAAAGCACATCGCTTGGCGACACAATAGGTAACGACTCGCAAAGATTCATAACACCTGCCTTGGTACGTACAATATGAATAACACTATCAACAATTACATAACTTAACTGCGTTTTTATTTGTAAGCAAGAATTAGCAGCTACCAATTTAGCAATCAACGGAGCAACAATAAGCCCATCAACCCCCTGAGGCACACTACACGACTCTAAAACAGACAAATAAACAATATCTTTAATGATAGCAACATATATTTCACGCCCATCGCCAAGTGCTATACCTTTAGCTTGCAGGTATGATTCGTTCATTCCACTATCGTACAGCATCTTTGGTATCATTACATACTCTAAAGAGTTATGATATAGATATATCACCTCATACCCCTCAGCAGCACACTCTTTTGATATAACAGCACGAATATCCATACCATCAATCATAGGTTGAAAACTATACCTTTTGTGAAGATGTGAAAAAAAAGAAAGTCCATCCAACTGAAATTGGATGGACAATACTTTGTCTATGCTGTTATTACTCCTCCCAGCTTCCTGCATCGTTGTTAGCCTTTACAAGTGAACCTATTCTGACACCAGGATATTTAAACTCTGTATTACGCTTATCAATAAGGTTGACTAAGCTTTGACGGTCAAGATCTGATAGGAATACCTCATACGGAATCTCGATTTGGAATACAGGAACCTCAACACCCGACTCTGTTGTCACGATATTTGTTCCCATCTCAAACTTTTTGCCGTTAGAGCTTGGGATAATAACTAAATCGTTAAAATCAATCTGACGCCCAGAGAATAGAGTATCTTTAACAGGAATCAAAACTAATTTAGAACTCACACGACCCTCTGCTACAGCAACAGAGTCATCTAATGAACCCATTGCCACCTCATAAGATAGCGAATCATTAGCCATAAAACGAGCTAACTCTTCGAAATTTGCAGCATACTTCTCATACTTAAGTTTGTAAGCACGTTGCATAACGCGGATATCCTGTAATTTACTAATAATAGCATCCGAACGCTGTGAAACTGCATTATTAAACTCAATCGGCGAACGAAGAGTTGAATATAGCAGATAACCTGCAACCGCAATTAATACAAAAAGACCTGATGTAATTAAAACCTGTTTTTTCATACGTATATATTTTTTTTTCATTTGTCTTATGCGCCCCAGCAAAAAAATATTTTACTAGATACATAGGATAATTATTTAATTTCTTCCTAACATATAAAAGATACTCACCCAAACCAAAGTTTAAAGATTGCATACATTCGACCGCAAATATATAAAAAATTATGCTAATATTATAGAAAAAAGAGATAATTTTTTATTATATAACATTAATTTAATTATATCTATTTAATAATTAAGCAATTATATTTTACACTTACATATCTAAATAAGAACATCTATCAGGCAGCTAAAAATATCTTTCTCCTCTTTTATACCGTGAACGTAGTATGTGCTCCCCTCTTTATGTAGAGCCAAATCAACTATATCGCCTAACAGAGACTCGTGCGCAAAATTAATTTTAACTAACTTCACCCCAAAACCAGCAGTTAGCTCATTATGCGGTAATATATCAAGAGCCCACTCTAAATATTTCGAATTATTAGCGTGTAGGTTCATATCAATATCCGAATAACTCACCCCGTGTTTTGATACTACCTCACCTAACTCCCTTTTAATCTTAGAACAAGGTTCTTGTATTGCATGATGGGCAGAATCGTGCTTGATAAAAATCTCATCCATCCCCTCAACGTTACGCTGGATTCTTCGCGATACAGTATCCAATATTAGCCATGATGATGTTGCTAAAATAAGCCTTTCACCATCTGCGGATACAATCTCATAATCACGTAGATAATACAACCCTTTTTTACCTTTATGCCATGTGCGTATAGTAACCTCTTCGCGCCATTTAGGATAACGAATAACCTCTACTTCCATGCGAGAAATTACCCATATCAACCCCATTTTGCATAAATCATCATACCCGTAACCAAGTATTGAAGCGTGCCCCTGTGCAGCCTCTTGCGCTTTTTTTAAAAAGGCAGTAAGACGATAATTCCCGTTAGCGCTGACATCATAATTAGCAACTGTAAATTCTTGACTATAAGTCTCATTTTTCATATTTTACTCCCTTTCCATATAACGATTAATAACTTCATAAGCACTAGTTATACCAAGCTCACCTGCACGACTCATATCCAAGAAACCCTGCCTATTCTCTTTTAGGTATATCTGAACTAAACCTCTATTATAAAATGCCTCAGCAAATTGATTATCCAACCCAATAGCTTTCGAGTAGTTAGCAATTGCTTCAGCCATATCACCTGATAGAACATAAATATTCGCCTTGTTATAGTATAGATAGGCATTATTTGGCGACATTGAGATAGCTAGATTAATATCAACTAGAGCCGACGTATAATCCAACTCCCTAACAGTTGTATGCAACTCCTTACTCTTATCTGCCTCGATAACAAACTTCTGTCCACTACTATTAATTGACTGAATAAACTCCATCATCTCGCAGTAGATAGCACTACGAGTCATATACAGAAGTGGGTTATCATCGTTATGCTCTATTGCCTCTGACAGCTCGTTAATAGCACTAGTGTACTGTTTAATCGAGTACGAGGATATAGCATCCTCAAAATATGAACGCCACAGCGAATTCACAATCGAACTATCACGCACAACGGCTCTATTATTTCTATCGTCAAGCACCTCTTGCCTGCTCATATCAACAGCTTTATTGCTGATTATAAGATTTTTAATGCCGCTATTTTGAATAAAATGATAAACATCTCTATTGTCTTGATTTTCATTTATCATATCCTCGGTTAACTCTTTGGTTTTAACCATACGATACATTCCAAGAAGCGATATATCAATATCTCGCTCTTTAACTCTATCACCCGAGTTAAAACTACTTTCGAATGCTAATATTTTATTAAAATTGCGACTAGTATCGGCATAGTTAGTAAAATCTTCAGCCCCTTTACCTCCGCTATACTTTGCGCGATACTCAGCAACCTTACCATCTGCAACCTCTTTATCGCTTTTACTACCTACCATATCTCCCATCTCGTAGCGCACAGCAGAACGAGCTAAATAGGCATTAGCAAAATCAGGATACAGCTCGATAGTATAGCTATAATCGTTCACCGCCTTCTCTAAATCACCCAACCGAAAAGCCAAAGATGCACGATTATAGTAACCCAGCACATTATTTGGAGCTAACTCTACAACCTTATCATAATCACGCATAGCGCCATCATAATCACCTATCTCGCTCTTTGTGATAGCCCTATTAAAATAGGCAAGCGAGTTAATCGAATCAAACTCGATAACCTTACTAAAATCATCAATTGCCCCTAAAGGATTCTTCTCGTTGGCATATATGATAGCCCTATTAAAATAGGCAATCTCATTCTTTGGGTTATAATGAATAGCTAAATTATAATCATTAAGAGCCTTTTCATATCTATTCATAATAGCGTTGATACTCCCTCGTCTAGCAAGAGCATCACTACTACGGGGTGCCACCTGCACAGCACGATTATAGTCGTTATATGCCCTAAGAGTATCTTTTAGCATAAGAAATGCAGACCCCCTATTTAAATAGGCATCCACCTCGTTAGGTTTACTCTTAATAAATGTAGTGAAGTCGGTAATAGCATTATCAAACTGCTGACTCATTAAATAGGTTACCCCCCTACTGTAATATGTATTTGTAAAATCAGGACGTATCTCTATTGCCCGTTTAAAATCAGAGACTGCATCGTCCCAATTACCCATCATCGACCGTGTAATTGCTCGATACTGATACGCCTCGATAAACACAGGATTGATTCGTAGTGCCGAACTAAGATCCTGCTCGGCACCAATCAAATCATTTAAATTATATTTTGCAACTGCTCGTAAGAAGTAGGCGTCACGACTCACCGAATCGCTATCTATTAACAGAGTAAGAAGCTTAATAGCATCGTAATACTGCTTATTAATAATCGAGTTTT
>CAYJHM010000042.1:0-12533 GCA_964369935.1 uncultured Rikenellaceae bacterium | reverse complement strand
CGGTACGTTGAGGATTGCGAGTAAGAGAATGTGCCGCAGATGACGTGCTTATGGGGAAAGCCTTCTTGAACTAGAGTTTTGCGAATTAGCCTTCCCATATAGCTCAAGGTTGAGGATTGCGAGTAAGAGAATGTGCCGCAGATGACGTGCTTATGGGAAAAGCCTTCTTGAACTAGAGTTTTGCGAATTAGCCTGGGAAAAGCCCTCATAAAACCAAAAGCAAGCAAAATACCCCTACAAGTTACCCTTTTTTTGTGGCTATATACTCCGAGGGAGAGCAACCATTAGATTGCTTAAAAACTCTGCGGAATGTTGATACCGATGCAAACCCCGACTGCTCGGCTAGTTCGGATATACTCAACTCAAACACCCCTTGGTTTATTATCAGTAATGCTTCACGAATACGAAACTCGTTTATATAGTTAATAAATGGGATAGATTTATACTCATTAACATACCTAGATAAATAGCTGCGATTTGTTCCAATATGTGTAGCTAGTTCGTTAAGGGTTAAATTGTTACTAAGATATATCTTATCTTCATTCATCGCCCTATCTAACTTCCTTGCTATATCACTATAAAGTTTATCTTGCTCTGTGCTAATTATCTCTGGGGATTGCGCCATACTAATATTGCTTGTAGCTGCAAAATTCTCGAAATCTATCTCTTTATGTTTCGTGGCATAATATGTTATTGTATAAATACATACCGTTACGTATAGATAGTATAACGCATCACTAACCCAGCTAAAATCTAGTACTGCAACAAACCATATAACAGCCATGATATAGAGCGATATTATTAGGAATTTAATCCAGTTGGTGTCTATACCTTGCGTATTTGAATATTGTGTACGTATGTATCTACTAATACGGTGCGACTTTGCAATTGTTATGCAACCATAAACCGTTGCAAATAGCATAGAGAAGAGTTGAGTAACTATATATATAGTATTATTACCTGCAAAAATAACGTTTAATACCGTAAGAGCAAAGAATGGGATTAACATATTCATAGCAACCTGGATAGTTACACCCTTGGGACGTAGAAAGGATAAGAGAGTGCAGGCTATAACTGGAATTATCCACACATCAAAAGACATCAGCACATAACATATAGTTGGGGTATACCACGTATCACCAAAAAAATAGGCTAGTTCCTTTAGCATTAGAATAAACCATAAATTTAGTGTTATAGTAACCCAACGTATCACTACAGTATCCTTGCGCTTTCGGAGTTTACATAGCAATACGAATATTGTAATTAATGATAATGCAAGGCAGGTGTATGATAGGTACCTAAACACTATTTCGTTTTCCATAATTTCCTATTTATTGTGTTCGAGATTTTCTGTTCATGCAAAGTTACAATTTTTTACCGAAAAAAGGGATATTGCCCCATAATTTAATGTTGAAATTTACCGTTCAAAAGGTAAATTTATCTTTTGAACGGTAAAAATAATAGATAATATATAAAATGAGCGATAAAATTTCTGATTTGAGCCATAAATAGTGATGTTATTATTTAACTTTGCAGTGTCGTAAGATTATTAACAACTAAAATAAAGGTATGAAAGCAAAATTACTAATGATGTTTAGCCTATTGCTACTTTGCATATATGGCTGCGAAAAAGAGATACCCGAGTATAGGGTAAATTTTAGCTCGAATGGAGGAAGTTCTGTAAGCGAGCAGGTTGTTCAAGAGGGCGGGACAATTAAACGACCTGCCGACCCTACAAAAACAGGTGCCGAGTTTGGGGGATGGTACTCTGATTCGGGATTAACTAAGGAGTGGGATTTTGATGCTACTGTTTCTAATAGTATGACACTATACGCTAGATGGATTAGCCAATACACTGTTACATTTGAGCTGAACGGCGGAGATGGCACTGCACCTCCAAAGCAGGTAATTAACGAGAAAGGTAAGGCAACTAAGCCAACAGATCCTACACGTGCAGGTTATCGTTTTGATGGCTGGTATGACGACGCTAATTTGTGGAACTTTAATACTGTGGTAACAAAAAATGTTACACTAAAGGCTATGTGGACCGAACAGCTAACTGTTACGTTTGATAGCGACAATGGCGATTCGGTTACAACAGTAGATGTATATGATGGCGAGAAAGTTTCAGCTATCGAGAACCCAACACGCGAAAATTACACATTCACTGGTTGGTTCAATGGTGATACTAAGTGGGATTTTAATGATATTATAAGCACCTCAATCACCCTAACAGCTAAGTGGGAAGAGAACAGCTATTTTATGGTTAATTTCGACTTAGCATACACAGGTGCCGAGCCTTTAGATGCACAGAAAGTGTATGAGAATAAGACTGCTACCGAACCCACGGTTCCTCTTCGTGAGGGTTATTCGTTTGTAGGTTGGTTTAATGGTGACAGTGAATGGGAATTTACAACCGTTGTGACTGCCGAAATAACGCTAACAGCTAAATGGCTTGACCAGGTTATTGTATCATTCGATTTAGGCTATGCAGATGCTACCGAGACACCGCAACCTCAGTCGTTCTATGGCGAGGGAACTGTTAGCGAACCAAACGAGCCTCAGCGCAACGGTTATAAATTCGTAGGTTGGTTTAATGGCGAAGAAAAGTGGGAATTTACATCAACAACCTCTCTTAGCATTACCCTTACGGCTAAATGGATAGAGATTTACTCGGTTACTTTTAATTTGGGTTATGAGGGTGCTACTAATGCTCCCGAAACGATACTGCTAGAACAAGAGATGGCTATAAGCGAGCCTACAAAACCTATACGTGCAGGCTATCGTTTTGATGGTTGGTTCTATAATAATATGCTATGGGAGTTTGCAACCCCTATTTCGGCAAGTATCGAACTGATGGCTAAGTGGACTCAAGAGTTTGAAGTTACATTTGACACTAACTACGAGGGGGGAGCCAAAAATGTAATAACTGGATACTTAAACGAGAAACTACCCCCAATCAAAGTAGATGCCAGAGCAGGTTATATATTCAATGGTTGGTACAAAGATACTCAATTAACCGAAGAGTGGAATATTGATAATGATATAGTAACTTCATCGATGACCTTATATGCAAAATGGATTAACGAGAATGTGACCTACGATGTAAATATTACGTATAACGACCCTAGCGGTAACAGTACGGTACCATCTATTAAGCAAACAGTTAAGGTAGGTAATTTGATTACTAGACCTAATGACCCTAGTCCTGTCGATGGATATAGGTTTATGGGATGGAGAAGCTCATTGGGTGGGCTATGGAACTTTGATACCGATGTGGTACTAGAGGGTGTTTCATTATCTGTAGCGTGGGAGTTAGAGTACACTATCGAATTTGTATCGAATGGTACTATCACACCAGTCAAGGTTATAGCAGGCGAGAATTTTGATGCTCCTACAGTATCGTTCGAGAGCTACACACTGCTTGGTTGGTACATAGATGCAAACTTTACTAACAAGGTAGAGTTCCCTACGAAATATGATGGAACAGAAAGATATTACGCTATGTGGGACGTGCCAATGTTTACCGTAACAGTAGCAAGAGTATCAGAGACTAATCTGCGTGATACAACATTCACAAAGTTAAAAGTTATTGAAAATGGTACTATAGGTGCTAATCTACCACAATATCCAGCTACCTTACCAAATGGACTAAACTTTAATGGTTGGTACTATTTAGCACTTAATGATTACGGTGACTTAGGTATGGGAGGTACTTTCGACGAGACCACTGTTATTACCGAGAATATAACTATATGCCCCGAGTTTACCTCAAAGATAACGTTTACTTATGAAGGAGATAAAGTGTTAGATTATTCTACATCGCAGCAGACGTACCTTCTCTTTGAGCCACATTACGAGATTCCACAAGATAAAGCCATAGAGTGGTATAGCAATTCCGAGATGACGCAGTTAGTAACCTTTCCATCTGAATTTGTTGGTATAACTCACTATTATGGTAAATTAGTAGATAAAGGGCACATTGTAGCAATGTCATTCTACCCTAGCTTTAATAATTCGATTTATGGCGACGAATCATATTATGAATATGCGGTAGCCGCTAATGGTTCTAAAATAACTGCTCCTACTGCCCCTATAAGTTACACTCACACTCTTGCAGGCTGGTACACTACCGACAGTAACAATCTTTGGAATTTCGAAAATAATGTTCTAAATGTGCCACTAGACGAATATGGGCAAGCCAACATTAATTTTTATGCTAAATGGCAGCCAATTGCGAATGATTCAGAGCTATTTACATATGCAAATAGTGTTGCTAGCACTTTAGAGGCTCAACACAATTACACTGTTGAAAGTTGGAGTACCTTTATGAGTGCAATGGAGGCAGCACTTGCTGATATTAGGTTAATGGACGAGATAACCACTACTCAACTATCATCGCACAAGGCAGCTATCGATGCAGCAAAAGATGCACTAGTAAAAATTGTGTTAGGTGGATTAGCTGAGATAAAACTACATACGAACACTATACTTGATAGCGAAGGAAATGTTGTACTAGTTGAAACATCAGGGAAAAGCTATGTAAATAACTATAACTATATATACATTAATGGCTACGACAGTAATGGTAATGCGCTACTAGAGACCTTAACAGGTGGTGATATTATTACTCTTGATAGCTCGGTACAGGAGTTTACACATCTTTGGAAAGGTCGAGCACCAGATGGTTATGGCGAAGGAGAGTACGCTTTATCAACTAGTATTGAGGTTCAAATCAAGGCAGGGGCAGGTAAGAGTGGCAATATAGTCGTTACAAAAAATGGAGCTACCCTTACTATCAAGACCAAAACTTACGATTTAGCTGGAGTGGTAACACTTGTAAACTCGTTAGTTGATGCTTTACCTAGTAATAGTAGCCTAACAATCAACGACTACGATGCAGTTAATAGATATATGGAATATGTATATGGATTACAAGAGATGGGGCACTCAAGCAGCGAACTAGACAATTTAATCTCGAAACTAGAGACCAAGATAGATATGGTTCCGTTTTATGAGACCCTTACACGAGCGGGCAACAATTATTTTATCGAAGATACAAAATTAACGTTTGTAGAGGATAGTGTAAATAAGTTCCCTTACGGTGTGTACACCTCTGCCACAGGCGATACAACAACCATAACCAAAGGCAGTAGCGGAGACTCTATTGAACTAAGAGTTAATGATATGGGCAATACGATATTGGCATATACCGCTACTGTAACATTAGAAAAACAGTCTGACGATAAGTATAGAATGTTAATCAAGATTAAAGAATAGTTTTATTGGACAACAATAGATTTTTTTAAGGAGGCTTTGGTCTGCGTTAAAACAAAATATCACCCCCATTTTTGAGGTAGTTCTCAGAAATGGGGGTGAATTATAGCTTTAAATTATTTTAACAAATTGTAAATCAAATAATTTATAATTTGTAAATCTCCCTATTTGTTACTAGTTTATATTAGGAAGTACTGAATACTCTTTTGAGTATCTTAGATGCTGCTCGGCATAACCTTCTGTAAAGTCTAGCTTGACATCTACTATATTTCCCGACTTATCCTTAATGGCCGTCATAACTGGATTAACAAACCCTTTATATGGTGGAATTTTTAAGCTCTCGTTACGTGCAAGCACATTGTTGTGAACCTTTCTATTAGGAGTAACACCGTAAGTTTCGATTAAATCACGAGCGGCTTTATAGTCTCCCTCTGATTTAATTCGCTGCACCTCAGCTAACAGTTCGCCGAACAGCTTACGTAGTTTTACATAGTCGTTTACTACAATAAAGTACTTACCATCACGCTCTTTAAGCTCAACAACCTTATCTTTTGCTCCCTTCTCTAAAACCCAACTAGAGATTGTATGACGGTTACGCATATGCGCCTGCTCGATATTCTTACCCTCACCAATACGAATCAGCTGTGTCATATAACCATTCATTATATAGTTGTAGTATGATGCCTTATACGCCTCTTTATTAGGAAGTAAACCTAATTCAACTAACTTCTCATCTGCCATATAATATAGTGCAAATAAATCAGCACGTGTCTCCTCTAATGGTGAGCCGTACGCCTTCAATGCATCTGGATCAACACCACTAAGCAATTTACCCGAACCGTGCCCTAAACACTCGTGCAAATCGGTGTGAAGATTACTAGCTTGATAACCATAATCTTTAAGTAGTTTACGCTCTACATCACTCCAAACAAACTCTTCGCCAAATCCACTTCCTTGTGAAGCAGCATCGTAAGCCCCTGCGATATTCTCGATTGTAACCGATTTTGAACCGTGATCTCTACGTATCCAGTTAGCATTAGGTAGGTTAATACCAAGAGGTGAGGTAGGATAACAATCGCCCCCTAACATAGCCACTGTAATAACCTTTGCACTAACACCCTTAACAACATCTTTTTTGAAACGCTTATCAACAGGCGAGTTATCCTCGAACCACTGAGCGTTATCGCTTATTAATTTTGTACGGGCTGATGCCTTCTCGTCACGGAAGTTAATAACACCCTCCCAAGTAGCTTTCATACCTAGTGGATCTTCGTAGGTCTCGGTAAACCCAAGAACAAAATCTACTGCCGAACTGGTCTCTTTAGTCCATAGCACAGCGTAATCATCAAAATCTTGAAGATTACCACTCGTATTAAAATCAATTAACTTATCAATGTAGGCACGCTGAGCATCATTCTCAGCAACCTCGCGAGCCTTCTTTAACCACTCAACCACACGCTCGAGAGTTGCCGAATACATACCGCCAACACGCCATACATTCTCGGTCACTACGCCATTCACCTTCTCCACACGGCTATTAAGACCATACGATATAGGAGTATCATCATTCGGATCTTTAAGCTTGTCGTAGTAGTTCTCTACCTCTTCCTGAGTAACCCCTTTATAGAAATTAACCGCAGATGTTGTGATTAAATCCACACCCTTAGCTTGATTACTCTTCTTAGGTAGCACCGACGCATCGAACATCACAGGTGATATTACAGCTAATAAATCATCTACACTCTGCCCCTTAGCGAGAGGTAACTCCTCGGCAGGGATAGTTTTTATTATAGTCTCGAAATATTTACTGCTAAAGTCAGGGTTAAATTTCTCTGACGAATAATGATGGTAAATACCATTTGCAAACCATATTCTCTTGAGGTACAGCTCTAGCGACTTAAAATCGTTCGAGTTGCGATCCCCTTTATAGTGCTCATACACCGCCTCAAGCGTACGGCGTATTGTTAAGTTATAAACTCCATTTTGGTCGAAAAGTATGTCACGCCCCTCAAGAGCAGCCTCTGAAAGATAGTAGATATACTCTTTCTGCTTTGGTGTTAGCATATCAAAGCCATCAACCCTGTATCTTAATACCTGAGCATCGGCAAATGTCTCGACAACATAGTTAAATTCGTTACTGTCGGCATTTTTTACCTCTTTTTGCGTTTCTCCACCGCACGATAAAAGTAAAGATAGTGTAGCCATTGAATAAATAATTTTTTGCATAACTTGAATTTTATAAATTAAAAACAGCTTGAATTATCAAAACAGTGAGTACAGATTCTCTCTTTAGGTAGTCCAATAGCCTCAACTAAATCGTTAAGATACTGGAATTTGAGAGAACTTAACCCCAAACCCTTTCGCATCTCCTCAACCATTCGCTCGTAGTGCTCGCTCTGCTCGTCTGAGTACTTAGCTAACATCTCGTCTGTTATGTCCATACTATTCTCTAGCTGTGCAATAACTCTTCGTGTATATAAATCGAATGATGAACGTGAGGTAGAGAAATTAAGGTATGAACAAGGGTACACAAGAGGTGGACACGCAATACGTATATGAACATCTTTTGCCCCACTCTCGTACAGTTTAATTACATTATCCTTTAATTGTGTTCCCCTAACTATCGAGTCGTCGAGGAAAACAATACTTTTACCTTTAAGAACCTCGGTATTGGGTATCAGCTTCATTTTAGCTATCACACTTCGCATATCTTGATTTTGTGGCATAAAACTACGAGGCCATGTAGGTGTATACTTAACAAACGGGCGTGCATAAGCTATCCGTCTTCCGTTACTATAACCAATAGCATGACCAATACCCGAATCAGGAATACCAGCAGCACAATCAACCTCTAAATCATCATCTCTACGTGCTAATATAACACCATTCTTATATCTCGACTCATCAACATTAATTCCCTCGTAGGTAGATGAAGGATAACCATAATAGACCCACAAGAACGAACATACTTGCATCTTCTTCTGTGGCTCGATTAAGGTATTAATGCCATTCGCTGTAATAGATACCATCTCGCCCGGACCTAAATCACGAACATAGCTATAGCCAAGATTATAATATGCTGTTGTTTCGAACGAAGCAACATAAACATCGTTATCTTTACCAATCACAAAAAGGGTGAGGCCTAATTTATCTATAACAGCATAAATCATCTCATCTTTTAGAATCATAATACTGCACGACCCTTTAACTTTCTGCTGTACTAACCTCACACCATCTTCAATCTTATCAGTGCTTGCAATAATAATAGCAATAAGTTCAGTTGAGTTAATATCTGCATCCGAAAGTTCAGAAAAGTGCTTACCCTCTTCAAGCATCTCGTTTATCAACTCCTCTTTATTGTCTATTCTTCCGATAGTAATAACAGAGATACGCCCCGACTTTGAGGTAACAGTGATAGGTTGCGACTCTAAATCAGATATAATACCCATTCCTACCTTTGCACCTTTAAATACAGGCAACTCATCCTCGAATTTATTTCTAAAATAACCATTTGCTAGGCTATGAATTTTACGTAAAAATTTTCCATCTTTCATAAAAACCATACCAGCTCTCTTTGTTCCTAAGTGTGAATGATAATCTGTGCCATAAAAGACATCTGCAACACACTCTCTACTTGAAACGCAACCAAAAAAACCTCCCATAATATATATTTCTTAATTTATTTTTTCTGAATTAACGATAAAAACTCCTCGCGAGTCTTTAGCGAGGTCATAAAACCACCCGAATATTCGGCTGTGGTGGTTGAAGAGTTCTGACTTCTCACCCCTCGCATCTGCATACAGGTATGAGTCGCCTCGATAACAACTGCAACACCTTTTGGGTTAAGTACCTTACGAATACAGTCATGTATATCAACTGTTAATCTCTCTTGTACCTGTAATCTGCGAGAGAAAGTTTCGACAACTCGTGCTAGCTTAGATAGGCCAGTAATGTATCCGTTAGGGATATAGGCAATATGCACCTTACCCATAAAAGGCAGAATATGGTGCTCGCAAAGCGAATAGAACTCTATATCCTTAACTATAATCATCTGATTATAATCCTCCTTAAACTTTGCCGAGTTGAGGATATCTTCGGCATTAACCTGATATCCTTGTGTTAAAAAAGCCATTGCTTTAGCTGCCCTCTCAGGGGTTTTAGCAAGCCCCTCACGAGTAGGGTCCTCTCCCATAGCGGTTAATATATCGCTATAACTCTTGGTCATCGTATCTAATGCCTCGGTGTTATAACTCTCTTGTGTAGAGTAGTTCGATTTTCCGAACTCTTGCTCATCAAATTCTCTCATTTGAAAAGGTGTTACTTTTTGATGTGATACTACTTAGTTCACAATACTTTATATCGAAAAAAGGAGGAGTGTAAAACCACACTCCCCCACTATTATATTACTTATTTGGGTATATCTTAGTGTACCCGTAGATTGCTCGTGCGCCTAACTCCTCTTCAATGCGAAGTAATTGATTGTACTTAGCCATACGATCAGAACGGCTTAACGAGCCCGTTTTAATTTGCCCCGAGTTTGTTGCTACTGCTATATCTGCAATTGTAGAATCCTCAGTCTCGCCGCTACGGTGCGAAGTAACCGAAGTATATCCAGCACGATGAGCCATCTCGATAGCGTTAAGTGTCTCGGTAAGTGTTCCAATTTGATTAACCTTAATAAGGATTGAGTTAGCACAACGCTGCTCGATTCCACGCTTCAGGTAATCAACATTTGTAACAAATAAATCATCGCCTACAAGCTGACAACGATCGCCAATAGTAGCATTTAGCTTCTCCCAGCCAGCCCAGTCACTCTCGTTCATACCATCCTCAATCGAATCGATTGGGTACTTATTAATAAGTTCCTCAAGGAATGCAACTTGCTCATCAGAAGTACGACGCTTACCCTCTGCTCCTTCAAACTTCGAGTAGTCGTAGATACCATCTTTATAGAACTCGCTAGCAGCACAGTCAAGACCTATCGACACATCGCCACCCTCTTCAAGACGACCAGCCTTATAACCAGCCTTCTCAATAGCTATAATAATAGACTCAAGCGCATCCTCTGTTCCGTTAAGAGCAGGAGCAAAACCTCCCTCGTCTCCCACAGCAGTACTTAGGTTACGGTCGTGTAGAACTTTTTTAAGCGAGTGGAACACCTCAGCACCCATACGAAGAGCCTCTCTAAAACTCTTAGCCCCAACTGGACGAATCATAAACTCTTGGAAAGCGATAGGCGCATCAGAATGCGAACCTCCATTGATTATATTCATCATCGGAACAGGAAGAGTCTTAGCATTTACTCCACCTATATATCTGTATAGAGGAAGACCAAAAAGATCAGCCGCAGCATGAGCAGCAGCTAACGACACCCCTAGAATTGCATTAGCACCTAACTTACTCTTAGTTGGTGTGCCATCAAGAGCTATCATAGCCATATCAATATCAACCTGAGCTGTTACATCCATACCTATAAGCTCTGGAGCTATTATATTATTTACATTTTCAACTGCCTTTAAAACTCCCTTTCCAAGATAGCGAGATTTGTCGCCATCACGAAGCTCTAAAGCCTCATTTTCGCCTGTTGATGCACCCGACGGAACCGCTGCACGTCCTTTTGCACCTGATGCTGTTACTACCTCTACTTCTAGTGTAGGATTGCCCCTTGAGTCTAATATCTCACGAGCATGAATACTAATAATGTTTGCCATTTTAACTTATATTTTAAAAATTATCTCTTTTTTCCCATTTGAAGGGGGTCGCGCTTTTTTGTAGTAGAAACAAACTCTTTTAGGTATAGTGGTTCAAAGTAAGCTATATCTTTAAAGTCACTACTTTTAAAAGCCTTATGTGCTAAGCATACCATATTTCGTGCCGATGGTAAGGTAGTGGCATAAGTTACACTCTTAACATCTAAAACATCGGTGCACTTAGCTGCACCCGAGCCAAATATGATAAAATCTCTATCCTTATACTCTGCAAATGTGTTATTATCAACTATTTCAGCTGCTATCTCGGATATTGCCTCGCAGCTGGTTGTGAATAGTTGAGTGTACTGCTCCATGCGTCTTGCATCTATCATTGGAGCTAATATCGAACCATCGAAATTGGTCTTATTAACCACGCCTTCACGTTGCTCGTTAATAAGACCAACTGTTAGAGCTTCTAACGACGATATGCCAATAAGGGGCACACCTGCGGCATAGCATACACCTTTAGCAAACGATGAGGCGATACGTAACCCCGTATATGAACCTGGACCAACACTTATAGCCACAGCAGATAGATCGTTGCATCCTATATTGTGTTCGTGAAGTAACTCTTGTGTGTATGTTGCTATATTCTGAGCATGCACACGCCCTTGGTCGCTCTCTCGGATTGATAATAACTTACCATCTGAAGAGAGTGCAACCGAACATACCTCTGTACCTGTTTCAATTAGTAGTATGTACTCCATTTAGCCTAAATTACTCGCTTACACATACCTGTCTTTCAAATGCCTCGAATAACGACATAAACACCTCTGTATGCGAAATGCCCTTAATGCCATTAATAGTGTTAAACATTATAGACATAAGCTGCTCGCTATCCTTACAGTATAACTTTAAGAATATCGAATATTTACCTGTAATAAAATTGCACTCAACTGCCTCAGGAATACCTTTAAGTTCATTTATTATACCCTCTAAACGATTAGCCTCTGATACTTGAATACCAACATAGGCACAAACATCATAACCCAATGCTTTAGGACTAATTTCAAGGCGTGAACCAGTTATAACTCCAGCAAGCTCAAGTTTTTTCACCCTTTGGTGTACAGTTACACCAGAGATGCCACACTCACGAGCAATCTCAAGAAACGGCATACGTGCATTGCCAATCAGACATTTAAGAATCTTTTGGTCAATTTCATCAACATTGTTTTTTAGCATAATACCTATATTTATTATTGTGAAAAAATTAGCACTAAATAATAAGTGAGAAGACACAAATTATAACGCACCATAATAGCTTGTTGCAAAGATAGTGATTTTTTTTCAAAAAACGATACTCATTTTTGCTTTTTAATATATTTTTTCGCTACAAATATATCACCATCAAAAATAGGCCTCATAATATTTCGTCAAAAATTGAAATAGAATAAAAATAATTAAAAAAAAGCGACACTTTAGCACTACTAGTGTGTCTTATAATAAAGAGAATTAGTATGAGAAGGATAGAGGATGAGTTGGAGGTAGCAAAACTAGTTCGTTTAT
>CAYJHM010000041.1:12454-12688 GCA_964369935.1 uncultured Rikenellaceae bacterium | reverse complement strand
ATTCTATATGTAGTGTTCATTCCTATTATATTGATTTACTGACAGTTTCTTTTTTGTTATTTTTTGTATTTTTTTATGTATTTTTCTGGTCTGTAATTTTTTTTTAATGAAAATATTCAAATTTTACTCAAAAAATTTTGTGGTTTAAAAATTACGTATTAACTTTGTACGTGTGAAGTGTATAACAGGCGCACTATCTGTTTAGATAGTATTGAAATAAAGGTAAATTAAACA
>CAYJHM010000041.1:0-12437 GCA_964369935.1 uncultured Rikenellaceae bacterium | reverse complement strand
TTAATTTATCCAATATTTCTATTTTTTGGTCGTTATATGTTTGTATGGTCAATCTAATTGTTGTGAAGAGGATAAGAATGAAAAATTATTTAGCAGTTATATTGGCAATGGTTGTGTTCCTGTTGAAGGGTTATGCCCAAGATATGGAAAATGGGAAGAGGAGTGTAGAGATAAACTATAGATTAGCAAGTGCAGAAATAGACAAACTTCTGTTTAATAACTCTTTGGCTTTATCTACGTTAATAAATGATGTAGAAGAGCTTTTAGCAGATACTACAATTGTTGTCAAAGGAATAGTAATAGATAGTTACACATCGCCCGAGGGAGGTAAAGGTTATAATATGAATCTTGCTCATAGGCGAACAGAAAGTGTAATTAGATATATAAAAGCCAACACTACAATTGCCGATTCGTTACTCGTAAGGGGCGAGAGGGCAGTAGCGTGGGCAGAGTTGCGTCAGATGGTGTTAGCTTCGAATATGAAGTATGCCAATGAGATTGTTAATCTCATTGATAACACACCTGAGGAGCAATGGGGTTTTGCAAAACCCAACGATTCGTGGCTTTCTCTATTAGATAGTAGGGTTAAGCGGCTGATGGATTTACGAGGAGGTGTTCCGTATAAGTATATGGAACGAGAATTTTTCCCTTACTTGCGTTCAAGTAGTGTAGTTACTATATACTATGAGAAGAAGGAGGTGATAAAAGCCGAGGTGATTCAACCATCACAGGTGGTTGAGGTTATACCACTTACTCCGATAGAGCCAGCAGAAAAGAGACGTAAAGGGGTAGCTTTTGCAGTAAAAACAAACCTACTCTTAGATTTAGGCACAGCGTTGAATTTTGAGCTAGAGGTGCCAATTGGGAAGAGATGGTCTTTAACGGGCGAGTATATTTTCCCTTGGTGGGTGATAGATAATGGTAAGGCTGATAGTAAGCGTCATCGTTTACAAAGTAGGCTAGCTACCGTAGAACTTCGTTATTGGTTAGGCAATAGGGAGTATAAAGATTTAATGACAGGTTGGTACTTAGGTGCCTACGGTATGGCAGGCTCGTTTGATTTGGAGTATAACAGAAAGGGTATCCAGTCTAAGAATGTACGTTCGGCTGGTCTTTTGATGGGTTATTCTCACACAATCAACGGCAGTGGTTCGCTACGAATGGAGTACGCCCTAGGATTAGGGTACGCAGAGTTTGATTATAAATCATACACTGCTGAATATAATGACGCAGAGTGGAAAGCTTTTCGTGATCACACCAGTAATTTCGTATGGTTTGGTCCAACAAAGTTAGAAGTTTCGCTTGTGTTGATGATTAACAACAAAAGGAGAAGGATGTGGCAAGGATTAGATTAATAGTGCTTGTGTTCCTATTGGTCGGAACGATCACCTCCTGTGATTATCAACCAATATATGAACGCGAGCCAATATATGAAACAGCATTAATTCCAGTAAAGATTAACTGGTCTAAATCGGGTTTCGAGATTACAGATGATGGGAAGAGCAAACTAAAAGGGTCGGCTAGTGTACACAGGGCAACTCTACGATTTTTTCCAAAAGATGGCTCTGAACCATTCGAACGTTATCTTGAAGGTAATGTTGTTGAAGGTGAGATTGATGTGCCGATAGGCGACTATTCGGTTATTGTGATGAACGAATCTATAACAGATAGCTACTGGTTGGGTAGCGAAACGTCAGGGTTCGAGAGTATAAGTTTTACTGATATAGACAACTACGAGAAGTTCTCGGCGCAGGTAAAAACCCATAAGGATAACCCTGCAGGTTACTACTTTAATCAGTACGAGAGTGATGGTTTTCTGTTTATGCAACCTCCACTGTTAATATCTACCTGGTCGCTCGACGACTTTACAGTTACTAGCGAGATGGCTAATTATAGTCAAAAAACTAAAGGTAGTGATGAGCTAACTCGTGCAGATATAGATATGTTTTACGCTCTAACACGAGATTCGGAAGACGATGTTGATGGGATAGATATGCGTAAGCTAACCTACACGGTACAAGTAACGTTACAGGTAAAGAATTTAACTTCGGCAAGTACGATATTGGGAGGTCTGGAAGGATTTGTAAATAGGGTAAACCTACAAACAGGTTATGGTTACAGGGCACCAAGCGATGCGCGAATGTTACAGTACTTTAAGTTAGATGACGAAACGAACTGGTACGACGAGAATGGTAATTCGTTAGGTGATTGGCAGCCACCGGCAGGAGATAATGTCTACGAGGATTATATAGGTGAAACTTCGGGGATATTCTTAACATTCGGGCGAGAGCAGATTGCTACTGTACCCGAGAATTATAGCCTTGATTTCGACTTTATCTACATAACAGGAGAGAGGTTGCAAAAAGAGGGAATGCTGTTCGAGTTAGATTTGGATAACGATCCGCTAACACCACCAGTTATTACAGGCTTACCGTTCGATATTACCGATCAGGTTATGCTAAGTTTACCAACAAAACTACCCGAGGTAGGGATACATATTGATATACCAATCATTATTACCCCTATCGAACTAGAGTACAAGGCTGGTGATATTATAGTAAATGATTGGGGAGATGATACAATTATTGAATTGTAAATAAATATTAAACTTAAAAATAAAAAAAATGAAAAAAGTAATTTTATTAGCAGCTCTAAGTGCTGCAATCTTCGCAGGTTGTTCGAAGACAGAACTAATAAACGACCCAGATGCAGGTGTTACAAACAACCCAAATGCCATTGGTTTCATTGGTACAACTACACGTGCTGCTACTCATGATATCACTGATGTAGAAGAAGGTTTTCAGATTTATGGACATCAAGCAGATGCCGCAGATGATGTTTGGTATACCCAATTAGATGGTTCTCATCAATATTACCGTCCAGGTACACCTCAAGGAACCCTAACCGAATATAATGGATGGTATTGGAAATTAGGTACGTCTGCTGTTGAGGCTCCAAAGTGGCCTGTGTTATCAGCGGCAAATGCTATGACATTCATCGGTATTTATCCACCAGAAGCATCGGCTGTTACAAATCTTACAGATCTTGATGCACTTTCTGTAAAAGTAGATACTGATAGATTTTCTCAAGTTGACGAATTAGCTGCTTATGCATATACAGAGTCTGTACCGGTAGGAGGAAAAATGTCTTTAGATTTTAACCATATCCTATCAAAAGTTAATGTAAGTGTTACTACTGAAACTGGTCTTGTTGTTGATGTTCAAGGTATTACCTTTAAGGGGATTAACAGTGTAGGTAATTTTGATTATAACTCACCTTATGCAACTGGTGCTTGGGCTAGTCAAGGTACACCAGAATCTTTCGAGTACCGTAAGGCTAATTTTGGTGGTACTGCAACTGCAATAGAAAATAACAAATTAACAATTAATACAACTACTACAACAGATGCTTCTCAAGCTAGTGCAACAGTGGCTGGAGATTTAATGCTTATTCCTCAAACTACAGCTGAGATAACTTATGTTGAAGACGGTGCTACTGCTAATGTTGGTGCTTTTGAAGCAGGAGCGCATATAGAGGTTCTTTACCGTGTTAGTACTGCAACTTTTGATGTTGTAGGTCGCGATGATATTACTGATATCTCTGCAGCTAATCCGTATCTTAATGCGTCAGGTGCACTTCTTTACGACGAGTGGTCGGAGGTTCAAACTGCATGGAATAATGGAACAAGTGTAGTTTATCCTACTGCTGATGCAGATAATTATGATGGCGAGCCAGTAGCCGATGATAAATTATATATTAGAGCTTACTATCCACTTAGTGAAGTAGAGTGGGTAAAAGGTAATAGCTACAGATATAATCTATTAATTGGAACATCAATTGGTAGTGGTGGTTACTATGCAGATAGTCAATATTATGATGAGGCTGGAAATCCAACAGGTCTATATCATGGTGGTAAGCCAGGTTTCCCTGTATTCTCTAATCGTATTCACTTCATAGTTGATGTTAATGGATGGGGTGCTGAGCCTACAACTCCAACTCCGTTATAGTAACCTTTGGATAAGAGATATAATTCTAACACATAAACAAAACACCCCTGCTGCAGTATTTGTGGCAGGGGTGTTATGTTTTTTTATGTTTTGCTAATGCCTCATGTTTTTTCAAGCAATATGCATAAAATTTCCTATTTGCTTGTGTAAATCTTTTGTTTATTTGCTGTATGAATATAAATTTTTTTTATTGTTTTTTAATCGTCTGATTATTAGTATGATAATAATTATGCAGAATTTAAATTATAGCTAAAATATCAAATTTTAATCGATAAATTTGGATAAACCAAAATTTAGTTATAACTTTGTAGGGCAAAAGCGGCTGTTTTACAGCCCGCTAAATATAGTTTTCTTCAAATAGTTAGGTTTTAGTTCTCATTGCTGTGAAGCATCGAGAACTTTTTTGTAGTTAGTAGTTGGTGGTTTGTGTGTGCTTTTTCGGCGACGACTATATAATAATTGGTTATGTATGATAGTAATTTAAAAAAAAATATCTATTTTTGTAGTTCGAATGTGGCAGTACTATTGCTGTTACATTCAATAAATATAATTATATAGAAATGACAACACTGAAATTACCTATTAAAGAGTCGAGTTCGAAGTTTATTTGGTCGATAGTGGGAGTAATAATAGGCTCTTTGCTGGTGGCTGTGGCATACGTGCTATTTAATACACCTTATAAAATTACACCTGGTGGTGTGTATGGTTTAGCTATCGTAATAAACCACTTTTTCCCTAATTTTATGGTCGGAACTATTGGTTTAGCTCTCGATATTCCGCTCTTAATAACCGCTTTTATTCTTTTTGGTAACTCCTCTGGTATAAAGACAATTATATCGGCTCTTACGCTGCCATTGATAATGAATCTTGTGACCTCGCTAGTTGGTGGATCGGTGCCTGCCGAGATTCTTGGGGGGCGAATAGATTTAACTAATGATGTGTTGCTTGCATCAATATATGGTGGTGTGCTTACAGGTGTGGGTTTAGGTATAATTGTTAAGTGTGGGGCAACATCGGGCGGTACCGACGTGATAGGTATGATATTAACCAAATATTTTAAAATTCCATTCTCGAAATCTATTTTAATAGTCGAGTCGATGGTTATTTTATCGGCTATGATTGTGTTTGGTAATTGGACTCTGCCTCTTTATTCGTTAATATCGTTATTTTTAACATCAAAGTTAATTGATGTGATAATTGAGGGTGCATCGAATGATAAAATGATATTTATTATTTCAGAAAAACACGAGGAGATAAAAAAATATATTCTTAATGACCTAGAGCGTGGAGGTACCTATTTTAGGGCGAGCGGAATGTACACTAATAGTGATAAATTTGTTATATTTGTAGTTGTTTCGCGTAAGCAGCTACCCCAGATGAAATTGGTTGTAAGTCAGGTAGATCCAGCAGCATTTATGACCGTGATGAACGCTCACGAGATAATGGGTGATGGCTTTAAACCATTCGAGATAAAAGAGTAAATTATCAAAGTTTTTGCCTTGCTATATGTATTAAAAAATAGAGTTAAGTGTGACAAATGAAACGCAAATTATAATCTTATGAAGAATCAAAAATTTAATATAATATTATTCGCACTAACAGCGGTTGTGCTCTCGTTACTTATACCTACAAACGGTATGTTTAGGTATAATTTCAAGAAAGGGAGTAATTGGGGCGAAAATACACTCTATGCACCTTACGATTTTCCTATACATAAGACCAACAAAGAGTATAACGACGATATAAAGTCGTATAGCGAGGATTATAAGGCGGTGTATCATAGGGATTTGTCTACTCAGAAACGTAGGCTCGAGGAGATAGCATCTCTTTTGGGAATAGATTCGATTAGTACAAAAACGGGGTTGGCTGTATCGCAGTCGCAAGAGGATAAATGGAATGTTGTGGCGTACAATGCACTGAAAGAAATTTATCGGATAGGTATAATCGAGGCAAGTAATAATGCTCCTAATGGTTTAGTTATTAGGATGGTTCAGAATGATACTATAGGTGTATATAATCGTAATAAGGTGTTGTCTATTCCGCAGGCTAAGGGGGCACTTGAAGAGGCCTTAGCTAATGCCGACACAAATGAAAAGTATCTGATATTAAACGATATAGATAGATACATTTCGCCTGATATCATCTACGATGAAGAGATAGATAATAGTATCTATAATAGTGGGCTTAATAAGATATCTAAGGTTAAAGGGTATGTGCGTGAAGGTAGTGTTGTGATTAACGAGGGTGATGTGATTAACGAGGATAGATACTCTGTTCTGGAGTCGTACCGTCAAGAGCACCTAAAACGTGGAGGGCAAGATCACTCTATACTACCATTTTTTGGTAATCTACTGTTTGTTACCATTGTGTTGGTGCTATCATTCTTCTCGCTTCATACATTCGATAGAGAGTTTCTGCAATCTACACGTAACGTTTTATTCCTAATGGTGTTATACGTTTCATTTATGGCTCTTGCTCGTGCTATTAGTAACTTCGAAATTTTTCCTGTTAGTGTTTATGTTATACCGTTTGCTATATTCCCTATCTATATAAATAACTTCTTCGGTTCAAAAATTTCGATATATCAATATGTTTTCGTGCTATTGATAGTGTCACTTTTATCTACCTCCTCTTTCGAGTTCCTTATGATGAACTACTTGGCTGGGGTGGCAGGTATGTATGCTCTTCAGCGTGCATATAAGGGGGGAAATTTGATTCGAGCAATAGGGGTAACACTTTTGACCTATGCTGTGCTTTTTACTACCCTTACATTTATCGAAGATGGAAATTTTAATAATCTTGAATGGGTGAATTATATATGGTTCTTTGTTAATTCGGTACTTTTGGTTGTTACCTATCAGCTGGTTTACCCTATTGAAAAGCTATTTAAGTTTGTATCTAATGTAACACTTGTAGAACTAGGAGATACTAATCATAAACTACTGCGAGAGTTAGCTATGAAAGCACCAGGTACTTTTCAGCACGCTATGCAGGTGGCAAACCTAAGCGAGGGGGCAGCTAAAGCGATAGGAGCAAATTCGTTACTTGCACGTACAGGGGCTATGTATCATGATATTGGAAAGATGAATACACCTAAATGTTTTATCGAGAATAATCCAGGTGTATCGCCTCATGATAAGTTATCGCCTACACAGAGTGCCGAGATAATTCGTAACCACGTTACTAATGGTCTTAAACTAGCTAAAAAGAGCAAACTACCTAGGGTGATAACCGATTTTATTACGGCTCATCACGGTAATTCGTTAATATACTTTTTCTATAAGAAACAGCAAGATTTGACTCCAGATGAAGAGGTAGACGAGAAATTATTTAGATATGATGGTGCTCCTCCTCACACTAAAGAGACAACAATATGTATGATTGCCGATGCAGCCGAGGCGGCCTCTAGGACACTTAAAGAGTATACCCCTGAGAGCATATCGGAGTTGGTAGAGAGGATAGTTAAAGGACAACAAGATAATGGTGCCTATGTAAATTCACCACTCTCGTACTCGGAGATGGAAGGGGTAAAAAAGGCCATAAAAGATAAACTGTCAAATATTTATCACGCAAGAATAGAGTACCCAGACTAAGAAACTGTTTAAAATTTTCTTACACAACTTACAGATGCTCTTTAGTTTCGCTTCTCACTTTTGTAAATATAGCTAATAGTCCCGCTATAAGCCAGATTTGCAAAAACGACAATCAAAACCAAATAGCTATCTGTAAGTTAGACAATAAAAATTTAAACAATTTTTAAAAACTAAAATTTTAATAAATAATAAAGAAATGAAAAACATTTTAATTATCGGAGCAGGAGGGCAGATAGGTTCGGAGCTAACTACGCACCTACGCAAAATTTATGGGGCTAATAATGTTGTAGCTGCTGATTTAAGAGATTCAATACCAATGGAGATAGATGGTCCTTACGAGAGGCTTGATGCTCTTGAGATAGCTGAATTATCATTTATAGTTCATAAATATTCGATTGATACAATTTACAACCTAGTGGCACTATTGTCGGCTACTGGCGAGCGTAATCCTAACTTCGCATGGAAGGTAAATATGGGCGCGCTAGTTAACTCGCTAGAGGTTGCTCGTCTGTTTGGTTGTGCGGTATTTACTCCAAGCTCCATAGGTGCTTTTGGTATCGATTCGCCAAAGGATCAAACTCCTCAAGATACGCTTATGCGTCCATCAACAATTTATGGTGTGTGTAAAGTATCGGGCGAATTACTTAGCGATTATTACTTTACTCGTTTTGGTGTAGATACTCGTAGTGTACGTTTCCCTGGCTTAATCTCTAATGTTACTCTTCCTGGTGGTGGTACAACTGATTATGCGGTTGAGATATATTATGCAGCTATTAAGGATAAAAAATTCACCTGTCCGATAGATAACGATATGTTTATGGATATGATGTATATGCCTGATGCGCTTGATGCTTGTACTAACCTAATGGAGGCAGATCCAGCTAAATTAATTCACCGTAACAGTTTTAATATTACGGCTATGAGTTTCAATCCTGAAACAATATTCGAGGCTATACGTCGTCGTGTTCCTGAGTTTACTATGGATTACGATGTTGATCCTGTAAAACGTGCTATCGCTTCAACTTGGCCTAACTCGCTAGATGATAGCTGTGCTCGTGAGGAGTGGGGTTGGAGTCCTAAATGGAACCTTGAGAGTATGACCGACGATATGCTCAAAGTAATCGCTGATAAGCACGCTAAAGGACTTATCTAGTAAGCAAAGTTAATTTAAAGATAGCAAAATATGGATAATTTTGTGGTATCGGCTCGTAAATACCGTCCTGATAATTTCAGGTCGGTAGTGGGGCAGGAGCATATTACATCAACACTGTTGAATGCAATTGCTCGTAACCAATTATCGCACGCATATCTCTTTTGCGGCCCTCGTGGTGTGGGAAAAACAACATGTGCACGTATTATTGCTAAAACAATAAACTGCCTAAATCCTACATCATCGCTCGAGCCGTGTGGTGAGTGTGTGTCGTGTCGTGCCTTTGCCGATAACGCATCATTTAACATATACGAATTAGATGCCGCAAGCAATAACTCCGTTGATAACATACGCTCGCTTACCGAGCAGGTGCGTATCCCTCCACAGATAGGTAAATACTCTATCTATATAATAGACGAGGTGCATATGTTATCAACGGCGGCATTTAATGCTTTTCTTAAAACGCTAGAAGAACCACCTAGCTATGTAATATTTATCTTAGCTACAACCGAAAGGCATAAAATCCTTCCTACCATTATCTCTCGATGTCAGGTCTACGAGTTTAAGCACATAAGTGTTGCTGATGTGGTTGGCTACCTTAAATATATAGCCGAGAATGAGGGTGTGACCTACGACGAGGAGTCACTCAATATTATAGGTCAAAAGGCTGGTGGATGTATGCGTGATGCACTGTCAATGTTTGATAAGGTTGTAACATTCTGTAACTCGAATTTAACGCTTAAAGGGGTATCTGGTGCTCTTAATCTTCTTGATTACGACTCGTACTTCACTATGCTATCACTGTTAGCAGCTGGTAGCTATAACGACTCGCTGATACTGCTTGATTCGATTCTTAAACGTGGGTTCGAACCAATCACGATACTATCAGGAGTAGCAGGGCATATACGTGATGTTCTTGTGGCTCGTGATAGTCGTACCGAACAACTTTTAGGGGTCAGCTCCTCTTTAGCTGAGAGGTATCGTAAACAAGCAAGCGAATGTTCGATACAGCTACTGTTTAGTGCGTTAGATATATTTGGAACTACCGAGGCAATAATTAAATATTCGCTTAATCAGAGGCTAGCTATCGAGTTAGCTCTCTTAAAGGTGTGTAATAGTGCTGTACCAATAGTGGGGCACGAATCGGCTGCACCAGTTGTGTCTGCTGTACCTGCCGAGCCTGCTAAACAGGTAGAAATCACACCTGAGCAACCTAAAGTTCACGAGCAAAAACCAATAGCGCCGCAGGTGCAACCTGTAATCGAACAGAAGGAGTCTCAAACCGTACAGCCACAGCCAATTCAGCAGCAGCAACCCCAACCAGTGGCAGAGAGCAATCCTACAATGGGCGAGAGTAAACCTAAGGTTGAGAGGGTTAGTTCGCTTGGTTTGCCAAGGCTAAATAGTATGGCTGCAATTAAAGAGACGCCTACCTACGAACAGCGAACACAGGCGTTAGAGGCCGAGCAGAGTGTAATAGATAATTTTATTATTGCCGAGAGTGAGGTTGAGCAGGTATTAAACGGATGTAAGTTTTTTGCTAGTAAGATTCAAGGTCGTAATCCACGTGTTGCTCTCGCTTTTGAAGAGGCTAGGGTAGAGGATGGTAAATTAATTGTCCCTGTACCGAATAAGATTCTACAAGATGAGATATACGCTAAAAAGAGCCAAACAAGCGATTATCTCTCGAAATGTGCAGCGATGAAAATTTACGATTTTACTGTTGTGGTAGAGCAGGCTCCTATCGAGGAGAAAAAAATATTGTTGCGTAACGAGGATAAGTATAAACATCTTCTCGACGAGAATCCGCAGTTACATAATCTAACCGAGAAGATAAAACTAGAGTTTAAATAATCGAAATCAATATAAACCTATACAATTATGGAAGCAATGTTAAAGCACCGCTCGGTGCGTAATTTCTCTTCTAAAGAGATTCCTCAAGATGTGCTTGATAGGGTACTTTATGCTGCATCTAGGGCATCAACAACTGGCAATATGCAGCTTTATACAATGGTTGTAACGCGTTCAGCCGAGATTCGTAGCGAGTTGTCGCCATGTCATTTTAACCAACCTATGGTTAAGCAGGCTCCCGTTGTTGTTACCATGTGTGCCGATATTAACCGTTTTTCGATGTGGTGTAAGCAGAAAGGTTGTGCACCTGCGTATGATAATTTTTTGTGGTTTATGAATGGGGCAATTGATGCACTTCTAGCTTCACAAAACTTATCGGTAGCAGCTGAAGAGGAGGGGCTTGGTATCTGCTATCTAGGTACTACTCTTTATACTGCCGAGAAGATAATTGATATATTAAATTTACCACATGGTGTAATTCCTATCACTACAGTAGTGTTAGGTTATCCCGAGAGTTACCCCGAGCAAATTACCGATAGATTACCTATGGATGGTGTTGTTATGTACGAACGTTATAATAACTATTCTGAGGGCGACATCGAGCGTATCTGGAATGAAAGAGATAATTCAGAGGAGACCAAGAGGTTAATCGAGGAGAATCAACTACCTACATTAGCTCATATTTTTACCGAGCGCAGATATACCGAAAAGGATAATTTAACCTTCTCAAAACTTTTTATGGAGGTAGTTAAAAAACAGGGTTTTTTATAATATAATGGCATTATTCGACAAAGAACTAGTTAGACGTAGATTTGCAGATAATTTAGAGGGATACGATAGATTATCGGTTGTGCAGAGGGATATTTGTAATCACTTTGCTAAATTGTTGTATAACTTTACTCAATGCAATACTCCTCCTTGCGGCACAGCATATGAAATTGGGGCAGGAACAGGATTTTTAACAAAGTTTATCCTTAACGATTATCCTAGTCACAGTTGGGTTATTAATGATATTACATCTAATGCAGAGCCGTATATAGCTAAAATCGCTGATTTGTCGGCAGCTAGTGATGTAACTTATCAGTGGTGTGATGCCGAGAGCATGCCCCTAGAGGATAATATAGCAATGGTTCTATCTTGTTCTGCTATGCAGTGGTTTGTATCGCTTGAAGAGTATATTGCAAAGGTATCGAGGGCATTGGCTAAAGGTGGAATATTTGGCTTTACTATCTACGGCGAGCGAAACTTCTACGAGGTGCGCACCTCATCGGGGGGGATAGGTTTAGAGTACCCCACAATTAAACAGATAGAGCTTTGGGGGCAGGCTAACGGGTTATCTCTCGAGATTAGCGAAGATTACACTCAAACGGAGTGGTTTGATTCGCCCTCAGATGTTTTAAACTATATCAAACAGTCGGGAATGAATGGTAATGGGTCGAGACGTTGGACCAAACAAGATTTTGAAGAGTTTTGCGAGCGTTACAATCACCATTTCAAAACCGAAAAGGGTGTGCCATTAACATTTAATCCACTACTATTTATTTTTAAAAAAATAGAGTAGGCTAATTCTAAAATTTACCCCCATTTTTGAGGAAATTCTCAAAAATGGGGGTAATATTTTTGTTTCGAACGAAGCCCAAAGTGTTCGCTTATGGGAAAAGCCTTCTTGGAGTGATTTCCTAAATACAAATCACCTGACTTACAATGTATTAGAATAACTAAAAGCTAATATTTACCCCCCATTTCTGAGATTTACCTCAAAAATGGGGGGAATATTTATTTAGTAATGGTGCCAAAAATGGTTGGTAGAAATTAAAAAATATCGGTTAACTTTGT
>CAYJHM010000040.1:0-12937 GCA_964369935.1 uncultured Rikenellaceae bacterium | reverse complement strand
TGAATAGCTCGTTGAACCAATTGGTTGAAGGATACACATAATCAGGATAGTTACCACTTTGTGTATTAGCTATCCTATCGGCACTATAATAAGGTAATAAATTAGTGTTACGGCCTACTAGCGCCTCATTATAACGCTGCATATATGTGATAGGATCAACTACGTCAATCACCTCGGTTGGTTGCGAGAAAATCTTCTCGTAACGAGCCGAAACATATACACTACCAGGAGTTCCTTTCTTTGTAGTAACCAATATTACACCATTAGCACCACGAGCACCATACATTGCCGAAGCCGCAGCATCTTTAAGAACCGAGAAAGTTCCGATATCCTCTGGAGCAATACGAGCAAGGTCAAGTTTCGAAATCTCAACACCATCCATTAGGATAAGTGGCTCGGTATTCGCACCCTCTTGAAACGAGGTGATACCACGAACATAAAATTTAGTGTTCGACTCCTCCTCGGTTAGGGTACCAGGAATACCTCCTGTCTGCCATCCGATAATACCAGCAACATTACCAGCGAATGAAGCAGTTAAATCAGAGTTCGACGACTTAAGATCATCAATACGAACAGTTGAAACTGCTCCTACTATACTCTCTTTTGTTTGAACACCGTGAGCAACAACCATTACATCACCAGTATCCATTACATCAAGCTCAAGGGTAATCCTAATTCCAGTCATTCCCGGACGAACCACCATCTCTCCTTGTTTGAAACCTGTAATTGACGCCTCAAGAGTAACCTCTTGGGCAATTTTTAACATAAAGTTACCATCACCATCTGTAATAGTACCATCTTGAGTTCCTTTTATTATTATGATAACACCTGCAATAGGCTTACCTTTCTCATCAACAACTTTACCATTGATGACTCCATCATTGTCTACTTGGGTAGAGATAGTAGCCTCGCCACTATACAATACTTTAGTCTCTGCTTTAGCCGAAACAGCTAATACAAGGGCAAATAGAGTCAATACTCCAAATCTAAAGCCCGACAACAATCGCTTATTTATCAATTGTATACAATTTTTCATATTCTATAATTTGATTTTCATTTGTGCTAAACAATCATATTATTATGGTTGCACACACAAATAATCAATAAGATTTATTATTATTCTTAATCGATTAAACTGTTAATCAATCAATGGAGCACCTATCAGGTTACCCCCTTAAACACTACCTATCCCCTCACTCTATATCATAAAACTCTATTAATACTCCTCCTTTCTCTAATTTTCCACAAATTCCCTTTGCACCTCCACCCCCATAAGGGGCAGAGGTACAAAGGGTTTTGCATAAAAACACTTATATATTTTAATAAATTTAATTTTCGCTGTTCGATAAAAATTAATCTATACTCTCTCTGAAGATGTGAACGTAATCTTCACCCCACTTATTATCTCCATCAAGTAGACCTGTACAAACTACCGATACATAAGTATCAAGCGAGCCCTTAGGAACATAAATAGTTAATTTATATTCGTGCCCTTCAGCTGGAGGTCCTGCGTTACTAAAGATATTAGCACCAAATCGAGTAATCTTTTCGTAATTATCAATAGCATTAGCATCGAAACGCTTAAGAATAATCTCTACAATCGGTTGAGTAGACTCATCGCCAATAATATCAAGGAACGCCTCCTCACCAATACTTATAACAGATGATGGAATAGTTATCTTAACAATAGGTGTTCTAGAGAATGCGCCAAAACCAATAGTTGTTGTATTGTCAGGAAGCTCGATAGTAGATAAGTTTGTACCCGAGAATACCGATTCAGCTATAACAGTTACCTTAGTATTTGCAATATCTACATGACTTAAACTACGACAAATTGAGAATGCAAAACTATTAAGAGTCTCTAAAGAAGCAGGTAAAGATATCTGACCTAAGTTAGGACTAGCAAAGAATGCATATTGATCGATTGTTTTAAGTTTCGAATTCTCCTCGAATGTAACCTCTGTTAGAGTTGCCATTGCTGAGAAAGCATTATCACCAATTGTTACAACATTGGCAGGTATAACAACCTTCTCTAATCCCGACTGACGGAATGTATTAGGTTTAATCTCTGTTACACCACTAGGTATAGTAACATCTTTAAGAGCAACGCACGACATAAATGCCCCCTCGCCTATTGATGTAACACTAGCAGGTAAATTAACGCTATTAAGCCTATCACAACCATGGAACGCTGCTTCGCCAATAGTTTTAAGTGTATTAGGTAATACTACATTATTTAGATTAACAATACCAACGAATGCCGAATCAGGAATAACTGTATTTGTAACTTGCGATAAGTCGATATCCGAAAGACTTGGCAAACGACCAAAACTACTCTTACCACGTAGAAGTTCGAAATCAGCATCTGTCATCTCTCCCTTAATAGTTAAACCAAATATAAATTCAGCCTCTGCTTGAGTGATATTATTTGAAAGACCAGGTGTAGCAGTTAAATCAATAACTTTAGCCTCGCCATACTGAGTAACTGTAAACACGTCTTTTTTAGCATCATCGGCTTGGTTAGTTACTGTAATTGTAACACTACGGCTATCAGAGGTGTTATTTTTCTGAATATCTAATACTAATTGCTCATTAAGTGGGTCTGAAGTAACAGTAATCCAATCTTGAGTTCCCTCAACACTTGTAGTATAACTAATACCATCTACAATACCATAAGAAAGTGTAATTGCTGCATCTGATACACCAATTGTTTCAGAAGGAATATCAATTACATTATAACGTATCTGCTTAACTTGAATATCCTTGATTACTCCCTCACTGATAACAGATAACTTACCACTTCTTACAAGTATACCATCTTCGTCTGCAACACCGCCATCTTGCGAAACAGCAGAAATAGGCTTAATGAAGAATGGACCATTTAACGACTCGCCAACAATCGAAGTTGTTGTCTCGCTCTCACTCCAATTAACGCCATCGCTACTCATATTTAACCAAGTACCAGCAAAGTTCCTGATTTGGTATGGATGAGAGTAGTTGATTTTAATCTCTGCTACGTGTGAAGCATAAGAAGGAAGAATAAATATATCGTCTTCAATAGTGAATGTTGGTAAGATATCCTGATTTATTGCCACAACATCTTTAACGCTACTATTGCTAGCATCGGTAAATGTAATAGTACCGCTACGTAGTGCACCGCTGTTCTCTTCAACAGTAATATATGCTGTTGAACCTTGACGGTCGAAAGAAATCCATGGTTCATCAGACGAGATATTTGCTATAATACCTGGCAGAATATCTACCTCGTATGTACGCTTTACTCCTGATACATTTATCTCACTCTCTGGGTGCATAATAACATTATGCGCCATTTGGTGGATAGTAGCTTGGAATGTTTGATTTTGTGTAGACACAAATGTAACAACCGCCGAACGTATAGCACCAGTAGTATTAGGAGCTAAAGTAACATTGAAATTCTTATCATAAATATCCTCGAAACTAGCAGGAAGAGTTACCCAACCCTCGCTAGTTGTAACTGAATTAAATCCTGCGTTTGAACGTAGATCCATAGTTAACGACGTAGTACTCTTAGATACCTCATAAGTTCTAGTAGCTAACTCGAATGTTGGCTCAGCTGTTTGGTGGAACACCACCTCGTCTTTTACATTATAATCGCCATTGGTGAAGGTGATAATACACTCACGCTCCTCAATCTGCATATCGTTTGGCGAAACGATAACAACAACACTATCTGGTAGATGGTCGATAGGGTTATTTACATTATTTCTACCAGTTCTTAGCTCTACTGATATCCAGCTCTGAGCCTCGGCAGGGATAGAAAATTTAATATCACTCTTTGATGTACTAGTTTCATCAACTTTTAATCCATAAAGTACAGCGAACTCATACTCGCCGCCCATTGATCCGATATTACGAATCCTGTTTTGGCTAGCTAGGTCGTTCGAGTAGACATCAATAGCATTATTCTGCATCTGCTTGATTGTAACACCTGATGTAACTCCACCACTACTGCTAAAGGTTAGATAACCTGTACGATAATCTCTATCGGTGTCATTTGCCTGAACAGTAAAGGTGTAGTCGCCATTCATTGCACTGCCTGAACCAGCAGTTGTAAGCCAGCTTTTATTACTTGTAACAGTGAAATCCTGATCTATGCTAATAGGTAACTTATAATCACCCGCAGCCATTGGAACTTCATAGTAGTTCTCTGGTAAGTAGATATTCGCAGGAGGAGTTGGCTCGTCTTTACAACCAACTAACGCTGCCGAAAATACCACTGCCATCAAAATAAACAATTTCATCTTCTTCATACTACACTATAATTATTTTAAAAATTTCAGTTAATACGGTTTACAATTAGATAGGATTGGAGGTGCACCCTATTCGAGTACCCCTCCTCCCTAAAATCATTATTTAATAACCCTAAACTCAGCCAGAGTAACAAGGTAGTTACCGTTAGCTATTGGATTATCATTTACTGTTAATCTAACATACTTATATCCATTATTAGCTAAACTTGGATGTATGTAGATTATTGAACTCTCATTTGGACTTGTTCCCAAACGAACTGTGTCCTCGCCAGTAGCATTAACCCATACTGCCTCGTCTGTAGATACTTCGATTGATACCGAAGAAGGCATCTGAGATAAATCATTCGCACTCGATACTGGTTGTTGTGTAACCTCGAAACCAGTTATTGTTTGAAGATCACCTAATAGAGTGAAAGTAAACTGATATGTTCTTGCATCGCCATAAAGAGCTAAAGGATTCCAGAATGTACTTAGCTGACCATCATACAGACGATTGAAGTAAGTATTTTGTCCTTCAACATCTTCGTAATCTTTCTTAGCATTTGAAAACTGTATGTAGTTAAGATTAGTTGGATGAAGAGTAAATCCATTTTTATGCTTATCAGTTACATTAACATCAGCAATTCCTTCGAAGTGTCTACCGTAGAAGTTCAACTCAAGACCGCCGTTAATCTCTTCAATTATCTCAAGAGTACGCTTACTTACCTCTACATCTGTAACTGAACCATAGAAATCTGGAGAGTATAAAGCATCTCCCTCATAGTCGAAAACTCCCATATATCTATTCTTACCGAAGTTAAGTTTTTCAAGATTAGGGAATGCAAGTAGCTCGTTAAGTGACACAATCGCAAAATCTATATCTAACTCTGTAATGCTATTACGGAAATTATCATCAAAGATACCATTTGCACTTGGGAACTTCTCATTAAGTAGAACATCCCATCCACTAGAGAATGTGTGAACTAAGCTAACTTCGTTAACCAAATTACGCATTACATTATTCTCAGGATTCTCAGTGTCGATGTTACCTAGATAACCATATCTTTCGATTGTAATATTAGGATCTGTAAGACCTGGAAGTAATACGTCCGCTGGAAGGTTATCTGATGTATAATTTAGCTCTTGAGTTCCTGCACTAGTTTGGTAACTGATTTTTAATGTCTCAACTTTTTGATTCCACTGCGAGAAGAAAAGAATACCTGTACCATTATACGAGAAACTTGAAGATACAAGTAGCGGATAAGCTAGAACCTCCTCGTGCAACGGATTATATGGGCGCGAGTAGATAGTAGCTGATTTCGACTCGGTTCCGTGTATATCAATAGAGATTACTTTTACCTCAGTAGTAACATTTACAATCTTATCTATTATATCAGCCTCACCAGCAATAGCCTCATCGTGCATTTCCTGAACAGGGATTGTATATTTAGTTTCTCCCCCTGGTAGCTTCTTCGAAAATTCATAGGTATTATCGTTTGTAGTGTAAGACCACTTAACTAATAGAGAGTCGATATTCGGGTCGATAGAGTTCACCCACTCAACATTAAGCTCACCCCACTTAGGAGCTATAGTCATATCGGTAGGTGTACCAACGTAGCGTATAGAGCCATCACCTGCATACTCCGCGTATGTATCTTCTAGAGTCTGGCAAGATACTAGAGCAATAGAGGCTAATAGCACATATACATATTTTAAATTAAATTTCATAATATTATAATTTGTTTAATTTTATAATTAATTTCTTTTTAGCAGGGCAGTAGTAACACTACCCTACCTAAAAGTTTGTTACTCCTCTTTAACAAAAATTTCAAGCTCGTTAAGTGTGAAGTATTGTGCTAAGTTTCTATCGTCAAAACCGTGATATTGACTAAAGAAATCAAATGTCTCATACACTTCAAGTCTTAAATATCTAAACTCTACTGGCTCGCCCTCACCACGAATAGCGTCGAACTCAAGAGGTAGATAACACTCCTCTGCTGCTTCTAGCTCTGTTTCGTTAGAAATCTTATACGCATCTGAACCATTCTCAGCAGACATATAAGCCCAACGATAACCTAGCTCAAGATCGGCAAGTTGAGTAACCTCTGCTAGCTCAACCCAATCTTGAAGTGGAGTACTAATATCATTAGTACCAAATATCTTAACGTGACAAGGTAGTAGTGTTTGATACATATCACCCCAAATACGAGTTAGTTTAGCATCGTTATCATCATTATCTAACCAAGTAAAGCTACGTACATCTAGCATAGCGTGTAACCTAAGTGATGCAGGCTGAATTGATTTTTTAAGGTCAATAATAAAGTGAACCGACTGAGCATCGTTAGGATCTGATTCGTTAGCAAATGCATACGGACCTGCAATAAAGGTGTGGTATTTCATATCGTCACCTTTTTTCATAGACTCTAAACCTTTAGTATCACTATCAAATAGGAATTTTTGACCTACTTCGTAGTACTCTAGTTCAAAGATTTTTTCAGGCTTGTTACTATAGAACGAGAACTCGGTTGAAGCTAGCTTTCTGCTTTGAAGAGACTCTTTATCATAAAACGTTTTAGACATTGCTACATATCCTCTGTTATCTTGAGTAGTGATAACAACATCATTGAATCTACCACCTCTCTCTAGTTCATAGTACTTAATATTCTCGCCCTCGGCAATAGGGAACTCCTCTAAAAGAATTAGTTCTGGATCGCCAGTAATAGGGTTAGAACCCCAGTATGATACAGCAGCAATACCTCTGACACCTGGTAATCCGTTGTACTTAACAAGGAAACCATTCCAGTGCGATGCAACAATAATATCATCGAAGAACGCAACTGTTCCCGACTTAAGAGTGCTGAAAGTTGCAGAGATAGGCTCCGACTCAACGTGATCGCGATTACCTAAAGTAATTTTAGCCTCTATGTTACTTGCTGCTTGATTAAAACCTATTAACTCAAGCTCATTAGATAGGTAACTAGCTGTACGCATTACCTCAACCCCATTTGCATCGGTATAACGAACATTAATTGATAGGATATCATCACTCTTAGGTAGAGTGTACTCCATTAGAGCACCGCCAGAGACAGAGGTAAACTTCACCTCTAACTGCGACATATCAACAACAAACTTTTCGTTGTTTTCTTTTGGCCCACATCCCACTAAAGTGGTGATAAATAGGGCAGTGATTAACAAATATTTCATAATATTAAATCTTTATACTATTTATACTACCAATCTAGGTTCTGAGTAAGACCTGAATTAAGAACCTCCTCTGCTTTAATTGGGAACAGATAATCTCTTGGAGTTTGGAAGGTGTTTACAGTACTTACAATCATAGGACCTTGACCATTACGATAGAACTCTTCAGCTGTTTCTCCTAAGATATTCCAACCGCTCTGTGGTTGAGTCATCTCAGTTGGAGCAGTTAACCATCTACGTGAATTCCAGAAAGTCATTCCCTCGAAAGCAAACTCGATATCCCACTCACGACGAATGATAGATCTCATACCCTCTTTAGTTGTGTGTAGGTCGCTAGCTGCGATTTGCCCCCACGACTCTTCTACTGAAGGAATACCTGCGCGCTCTCTTACTAGATTAATCCACTTATAAACATTGTTATCAGGATCTGCGCTTGGTTGAACATAGTACTCGTTAGCCGCCTCAGATGCCATTAGGTAAAGCTCCGCTAGACGCATCACGATATGACCCTGCTCTGGAGAAGATACACTACTTAGGTATGTTTGAGTTTGTAGCTCCGAATTAAGGTGCTTCTTTAACCAGTAACCTGTATGGTTCTGCATCTCTGAGTTTGTAACAATAGTAGAAGTTGTACCAAATAGTTCGCCTCTGTACGCCTCAACCACGATATTATCACTTGCGGTTGGTCCACGTTGCCAGTATGTTCTATCGGCAGCGATGTGCGCATAGAAACGAGGCTCGCGACGAAGGTGTAGAGCAACTGTTTTTGTGTTCTCTGGAATTACACCACGGTATAACTCAATGTTTGTCTCCTCCGCAATAGCATACTTATCAGTGAAGTAGTTTGTATCATACTCGATAGGTAGACCATTAGATGTATAGTACTTCTCAACCATCTCAACCGATGGACCATAAAGACCTAGGTGAGAAGAGTTGTAGTGCGGGTGATTACTCACTCCGATAAGTGCAATACGAGGTAATATAATGTTCAAAAGAGTACCTTGACCGTTGTTCGCAGTAGCAGGACGAACCATATGTATAGCCTCAGTATTTAAGTAACCTGGCGCTAAAACACTACGCTCGATATCGTACATATATGTTAAAAGATCTGTAGCTTTAGCCTCAACACCCTGTACTAGCTCTATATTACCAACGTGAGCAACCTCGATAGCTTCAAGAGTAGCATCTAGAGCTAACTTCCACTTCTCGTTATCCTTAACCTGTGGGAAAAGTTTCACTTCGTTCATATTAACCATATCCCTATACATTGGGTGACCATTGAATAGATCTGACGCTGCATAGAATAGAGTTTGAGCTTTAAGCATTAAAGCCGACTCAAGCGAGTGATATGTCTTTCTTGAAATATCTTTTTGGTTTAGAGGTTGAAGATCTTCTCTTGCATCATCAATAAGATCAACAATCTCTTTAACGCACTCATCAAGAGGAGAACGAGGTAACTGCATATCCTTATCGCTATCTGTGATATCGAAAGTTTTATCTACAATTACAAATGGTCCATAACGACGCATTAACTCGAAGTAGTAGTGAGCTTTAAGAACCTTTAACTCAGCTTTCATTATATCTTTATCTGCTTGTAACATATCAAATACTCCATCAACATTATCAAGGAATATATCGATATAACGAATAGACTCGTAGAACTGGTTACCATTCCATACATCCGTAACTGGAATATACGAGTTTTGGTATCCTTCACTTATTACTAGACCAGAATATTGCTGACTCTCTCTCAGTAATCCATTCATTACAAATTCATTACCGCCCATTAAAGCTGGGTTTTGATAATAGTCTGGCAACATATTGTTCATATTCACATAACAGGTCTTGAACCAATTACGCGCAGACTCATCTCTCTTGAAGATATCCTCTAGATCCTGAATATCATCCTCAGGAACTAGGTCAAGGAAACTCTGACAACTCCACGACCCTAGGGCTAGGAATAGTGCTGCGAATATACTAAATAACTTATTCATAATATTTTAATAATTTTATTACTTATTAGAAACTTACATTCACTCCAAGTGCGAATGTCTTCTGAATTGGGTAGTTAAATCCACTCTCTCCAAGCTCAACATCCCATGTCTTAAATGTAGAGATAAGGAATGGGTTATTTGCACGGAAGTAGAACTTAACTGTTCTTAGGTTAGCTTTACTTGCTAAACGCTGAGGCAGGTAGTAACCTAACTCAAGTGAAGTACAACGTAGGAAATTAACCTTGTCCATAAAATATGTACTCTTACGAACATCTCCGCCGCCACCATACCAATCTTCAAGCGGATTAGATGTAAGAAGTGAATTAGTTGTTAGACGTGGCCAAAGTGGATTAGCCTCCATATTTGTCTCCGACCAGTAACTCTCGTTAATATCTGTTAGCATTGCTCTACCATCGATAAATGGAGTAATACTACCAGGATTCATAAAGAATGTACGCTCGCCCGATCCTTGGAATGCAAAACTAAACTCGAAACTCTTATAAGTAACATTACCATGAACACCATAAATTAAACGTGGAGTTTCAGGATAACCTATGTAAGTAGCATCTTCAATATCGATAAGTCCATCACCATTGATATCACGATAGCGAATATCTCCTGGCTGTGGGTTACCTGGCTGTGTAGGTGCATTTGCAATCTCTACGTGGTCACGGAAAAGTCCTTCTGCGATATAACCAATCTGCTGCGAAATCTCTTGTCCTTGTTTCTGCTGCCACTCTGGCTTGTTAGGAGCCTCAAGAATCTCAAGGTACTCAGCCTTAGAGTAAGTAGCAGTAGCATTAAGAATCATCCAAAGGTCGCTGCTAAATTGCTTTTGATATTTTAACGATAGGTCAAATCCAGTTGATAGAGCTGTACCTACGTTATCTAGCTGTGGTGAACCGATACCAACGTGTGAAGGAATAGTGATACGGTAATCAAGAATATTATGACGAATAGCACGGTATGCCTCAAGAGTAAACTCGATTGCTCCGTTAAACATCTTACCATCAAGACCTAAGTTTAAAGTCTCTGCAATCTCCCAAGTAAGATTAGGGTTTGCATAGTTAGTAATATCGTAGCCGTTGAAAGCAGTACCTCCAATTTCAGGGTCGTTTAGACCTGCAGAAGTAATATATGGAAGATATACGAAACGAGGGTTTTCAACAACACCATCGTTACCTACAAATCCATAAGTTGCTCTTAGCTTAAGGAAATTTAACCATTTTTGAGAACCTTGCATAAATTTCTCTTTTGTTACAATCCAAGATGCTCCAACCGCAGGGAAGAATCCCATCTTGTTCTCAGCCGAGAAACGCTCTGATCCATTATAACCAAAACTTAACTCACCGAAATATCTATCTTTATAACCATAAGTACTACGTACAGATAGACCCATATTACGTCTCTCGAAACTATCAACAACACTTTGTCCAGCCGAGCTGTTATCCTCTGTTTGAGCTTGCCCTACTACTGTTACCGATGTTTGGTGAACATCCCAAGCAGCTACGTGATATAGACGAGCCTCATACTGTACTCTATCAGATGCCGAAGATGTTGAGTTATTTGTATCTGTTGTAAGTGATTCTGATACAGATGAAGAGAGACTTCTTAGAGTAGCCTCACCAGTCTCGAAATTATAATTATCTAGTGCATACTGAGCAGGTGCTGTTACATATGCCTTAGTGTAATACGACTCGTTAGCAAACGACACACTAGCACGGAACTCTAGACCTTTTGTAATGTTTGTTAGATCGTGAATATACTCTACACGGTTCACACCAGAGAAACGACTACGGTTTTGGTAACCTTTGTGTAGCTCTAGATATGGGTTAGTAGAAGAAGAGTCTGAACCTCCGAAACGAAGATGCTGCCAACCATATACAGGGTCGTTCACCTCTTCAACAGGATACATATAAGCGAAATCTACTGGCGATGCCATAAACGCTAGATTATAAGCTTGCGATACGTTAGTAGATGGTCCGTGATACTTATCTATGTTAGCAGAAGTATTAATATTAAGGTTGATACCCGCTTTTAGACGAATATTTAAGTTAGCCCTAAACGAAGTGGCATTATTATTGATATTAATATCAAACTGATTAAGTTGGTCAGTATGTAACATACCACGGTCACGGTTATGCGAAACCGATGCGAAGTATTGTAGAATTTTAGAACCTCCACGGATACTAACACCCATACGCTGGTTGATACTCATATCGTTAAATAGAATATCGTACCAATCATTGTTTGGATAAACATACCAAGGATAATCTTGTGAATTAGTACGTGAAATATCCTCAACACTATACTTAGGTGTAGCGGTTGCGTCGTTATTAAGTAGAGCCTCGTTATACTTAGCCATATAAGTAGGAGCATCAACAACATCTATTTTTGATGTTGGCATAGATGCTACTGCCTCGTAATAAGCTGTTGTATAAACCTCTCCCTCAGTACCTTTCTTAGTTTCAACAAGAATAACTCCGTTAGCACCACGAGCACCGTACATAGCAGTAGCAGTAGCATCTTTTAGTACCGAGAAACTATCGATATCATCTGGATTAAGACGAGCAAGGTCAAGCTTCGAGCTCTCTACCCCATCAATAAGGATTAGTGGATCAACATTTGCACTAGACTGGAACGAAGTGATACCACGAATATAGAACTTAGTATTCATTTCACCCTCTGTTAGAGCACCTGGTAGTCCACCAGTCTGCCAACCAATCATACCTGAAATTTTACCTGCAAACTGAGTTGTTAAGTCCGAGCTCGATGATTTAAGGTCTTTCGATCTTACGGTTGTTACCGAAGAAACCATACTCTCTGTCTTTTGCTGACCGAAACCTACTACTGTTACCTCTCCAGCATCCATCTCATCTAGCTCTAGAGAGATAAGTAAAGCGTTTGTCTCCTTCTTAATTCTTACTAGTCTGCTTTTGAAACCAACCATTGAGAACTCGATTTCATTTCCGTTCTCTACCTCAATAGCGAAGTCTCCATTTTCGTCGGTGATAGCACCGTTTCCTGTTTCAGTTACAAGAACAAGGGCTCCAATTACTGGATTCTTATCAGAATCAATAACCTTACCCTTAATTAACCTTACCTTCTCCTCCTGCTGTGGTATAGATACCTCAACAGCAGCATTAACGTTCCCTACGAATAGAGAAAATGTTAAAACTGCAAAAGAAAAAATAAGAAATTGTATATCTCTTTTCATCTTAAATTAATATTTGATGTTATTATTGGTCAAAAGTGACCTGAAAATTTTTTTATGAAAATCTGTTTTTTTTAAGCGGCCTTGCTAATCATTTTAGGCCATTGCTAATGGAATAAAACTAACACATACTTTTAAATCAACTCCTCCTTTCTTGTTTGCGATTTACAAATCGCTTTTTACTGTTGTTATAATACTCTGAAGTTCTTCATTTGTATTCTAGCAACATCTGTTACTATTACTTTTATCTACTATTA
>CAYJHM010000039.1:1092-13657 GCA_964369935.1 uncultured Rikenellaceae bacterium | reverse complement strand
GTCCCTTAAAATACTAAAATAGATTTTTAAGGGACGACTATTTAAGCTTAAATATATTCTCAGCATTTAGTACTGTTATATCGGCGCACTGTTGGGGTGATAGTGATAATATCTCTGATAGTTTATTAATAATCAAAGGTATGTAACTGCTCTCGTTGCGTTTCCCTCTGTATGGGGTAGGGGGTAGATATGGTGCATCTGTCTCGGTTACTAAATACTCTATGCCTACCTCTTTAATGGTGTCGGGTAGTGTCGAGCGTTTATAGGTGAGAGGGCCGCCTATGCCCAGTAGATGATTACCCATTTTTAGAATCGTTGCAGCCTCTTTGTGTGTGCCGCTATATCCGTGAAGCACCACTCTAAGGGGCGAACCAGCAAAATCAGATAGTACATCAATCATCTCTCCCCACGCATCACGTGTATGTATAATGGCAGGGAGTGATAGGTTATGCGCCCACTCTAACTGTTTATATAGTGCCTTTTTTTGGTGCTCTATGTGTGTAACATCCCAATATTTATCTAATCCTATCTCGCCAATAGCGTAGATACTATCTCTGTGTTGCTCTAGTAGTTCTAGAGCAATATCTAGCTCTTTTAAATAACCCTCATCTATTGATGTTGGGTGTACCCCTATTGTTGCGTAGTGGTTACTATGTTGCTCGGCTACTGCAAACATAGCAGCGTGTGTGGTCGAGTCTATTGCTGGCATAATACAGCGCGAAACCCCTGCATCTACGGCACGTGCTATTGCCTCGTCTCTGTCCTCATCAAACTGATGTGAGTATATATGTGAATGTGTGTCAATCATAATTTTAAATTTTTCGTATGTACATTCGTCCCTTTAGGGGGATGATATAATCTTCAAGCTCCATTAACGATATTAACGAGTTGAATTGTTGCGCATCCAGTTCGCTCTTTATCATTATCTCTTCGTCGCTGTGCTCTGCTCCGTCGGCTAGAATATCAAATATCTTGCGCATATCGTCGCTCATCTCGATATTGAGTTCGCTTGATTGGCTTGGGGTGATTAGTGGTATCCCCATCGCCGCAGCTATATCGGTGAACGAGGTTATTAGTTGTGCCTTACCGCTCTTAATGGCGGCATTACACCCTGCATAGCCCACATCAATTGCCCTGCCTGGGTAGGCAAACACCTCACGTTGGTAACTATCGGCAAAAGTAAGAGTTGATAGGGTGTTACTCTCAAGTGGAGCCTCGATAAGCACTGTTGCGTGCGATATACCTGCAATAATTCGGTTACTCTCCTTATAGTTTTTACTATAAAAGTGTGTTGTTAATGGGTACTCCGAAATTACTGCTCCCCCTCCGCTTATCACCTCCTGAACAGTTCGGCGCACCTCTTCGGATGATACCATATCTAGTGCATAGGGCAGGGTAGCAACACTACGTAGCCCAACACGGTTAGCTGCTCGGTGCACAAATTTATCTATCCCATCTGATACACCTGCAAAGATAATCGAACTGCTGTTGTGTGCTGCTATATCTTCAAGTAGTTTAGAGGTGGTTATTCGTCCTGCATCGCTACAACTTTTAGTTCCAACAACTGATAACCATAACTGCCCATCCTCACTTAATATTTTACTGTCGCCTAACACATACAACACTATTGGGGCATCACTCATCTGTGTAAGGGCGGTAGGGTAGCCGCTATTGTCGTAGGTTAGGAGTGTGATTCCATAATCGGTTAGCTGCTCTAGTTCTCGCTCTGCCCTTTGTAGGTACTCCTCCCTTTTTGCTAATAAACGAGATGCACTCTTCTCTGTTAATTCATATCTAGTAATCAGAGTATGCTGATTGCTCTCTAGTAGCTCTTTAGGCGAGCCTGCTACCTCAATAAATCGAATTAAATCGCTTTTCGAGAATGAGTAATACGAGAGAGCTAAGTAGTATAAATCTATCATTACCTACGCTCTTTAAAGAAGTTTGTTACTATCTGGCTGCACTCCTCTTCAAGCACACCCTTTGTTACACTACATTTAGGGTGTAGAAGTTTTTCGCTAATGGTGGAGTAGCCCCTTTTTGTATCTTCAGCCCCAAAAACCACTCTACCAACCTGAGCAAGGTATAGGGCCGAGGCGCACATAGGGCAAGGTTCGATTGTGACATAGAGGGTGCACTCCTTTAGGTACTTAGCACCTAACGAGTTGGTTGCCGATGTGATTGCTAGCATCTCGGCGTGTGCAGTAGGGTCTTGTAGTTGCTCGGTCTGATTATGTGCTCGAGCAACTATCCTCCCACCCCCGACGATAATAGCACCTATTGGCACTTCACCCTCTTTTTGTGCTAGTATAGCCTCTTTTAAGGCCTCTTGCATATATTTTGTGTCGTTATTAATCATAAAAAGTGATATTTTACACTTAAAAATTATTAAATTACCTAATAATTGCGTATATTTGCGAAATAATACGATAGTGCGAAGATATAAATATATAATAATATAAACAAATAATAGAAGATAAAATGTATAGAAGTGCTACTTGTGGTGAACTACGTATAGAAAACCAAGGTAATAGTGTTACCCTAGCAGGATGGGTTCAGAAGGTTCGTAATTTAGGCTCTATGGCCTTTATTGATTTAAGGGATAGGTATGGTATAACGCAGCTAACTCTAACTGAGGAGGCTGCTGCGGAGCTTAAAGAGGTTGTTGCTTCATTGGGGCGCGAGTATGTTATTCAGGCTACTGGTGTAGTTACCGAGCGTAGTGCAAAGAACCCTAAGATGCCAACAGGGGATATTGAGGTTGTATTAACGGATGTTAAGGTTCTTAATAGTTCGGAGACGCCACCATTCACTATCGAGGATGAGAGTGATGGAGGTGATGAGTTACGTATGCGTTACCGTTACCTTGATTTACGTCGTAATCCTTTAAAAGAGGCGTTAGTATTACGTCATAAGATGGCACACGAGGTGCGTAACTACTTAAATTCGCAGGATTTCCTAGAGATTGAGACCCCTTATTTAATTAAATCTACACCTGAGGGAGCACGTGATTTTGTTGTCCCTTCACGTATGAACCTAGGCGAGTTTTATGCTCTTCCGCAATCACCTCAAACATTTAAGCAACTTTTGATGGTGTCGGGTTATGATAGATATTTCCAGATTGTACGATGCTTTAGAGACGAGGATTTAAGAGCTGACCGTCAGCCTGAGTTTACTCAGATTGATTGCGAGATGGCTTTTGTTGATAGAGAAGATGTGCTATCTACATTTGAGGGTCTTGCAAGAGAGCTCTTTATTAAGTTAAAGGGTATCACTTTCGAGGGTGATTTCCCACGTATGACCTATGCCGATGCAATAGAGTATTATGGTTGCGATAAACCAGATATTCGTTTTGGTATGACAATTAAAGATATTACCGAAGAGAGTAGGGGGGCAAATTTTGCTATTTTCGATTCGGCAGAGTATGTTGGTGCTGTTGTGTGCGAGGGTTGCAGCGAATATACACGTAAAGAGTTAGATAATATTACCGCTTTTGTTAAGCGTCCACAGGTTGGAGCTAGCGGTATGGTATATATTAAGTGTGGTGCTGATGGTACATTTAAATCAAGTGTTGATAAGTTCTACAATGAAGAGCACCTAGCAAAGATTGCCGCTAAGGCTGATGCTAAGGCTGGTGATTTAGTCCTTATCTTGTGTGGCGATAAGCGTAAAACATTAAATGCCCTTTCGGTTCTTCGTTTAGAGATGGGTGATAGGCTTAATCTGCGTGATGCTTCGGTTTATGCTCCTCTATGGGTTATCGATTTCCCTCTATTAGAGTGGGACGAGGATAGTGGTCGTTTCTTTGCTATGCACCACCCGTTCACCTCGCCAAAGGAGGAGGATATGGAGCTATTCTCAACTAATCCAGGGGCTGTACGTGCCGATGCCTATGATTTTGTTATCAATGGTGTTGAAGTTGGTGGAGGCTCTATCCGTATTCACGATAACGCTATACAACAGAAGATGTTTAGTGTGTTAGGTTTCACTAAAGAGGAGGCAGAGAGCCAGTTTGGATTCCTGCTTAGCGCATTTAAGTATGGCGCACCTCCGCACGGTGGTATAGCTTTTGGTTTCGATCGTTTCTGTTCGCTCTTTGGGGGTACCGAGTCGATTCGTGACTATATCGCATTCCCTAAGAACAATTCGGGTAGGGATATGATGATTGATTCGCCATCTCCTATATCAGAGATGCAGATGGTTGAACTTGGGATTAGTGTAAATCCTGAATATAAGGGCTAAATTTGATGGATATATCATTAGTAATACCAGCATATAACGAGAAGGAGTCGATTCCGCATCTTGTTAATTGGATTGAGAGGGTGATGACTGCCAACGAGTTTGTGTATGAAGTTATCTTTATAGATGATGGTAGTAGCGACTCTACTTGGGAGGCTATTAAACGTTCGACCGAGGCTAATACCAATATTAAAGGTGTTAGTTTCTCGCGCAATTACGGAAAGTCGGCTGCTCTATTCACTGGTTTCGAGAGGGCGCAGGGCGATGTGGTTATTACTATGGATGCCGATATGCAAGATTCGCCTGAGGAGATACCCGAACTTTACCGTATGATTAAAGATGATGGGTATGATTTGGTTTCGGGGTGGAAGCGTCGCAGGCACGACCCATTAGGTAAAACCTTACCAAGCAAATTTTTTAATCTCACCGCTAGGATAGTGTCGGGTATTAAGCTGCACGATTTTAATTGTGGACTAAAGGCATATAGGCGTAAGGTGATAAAAAATATCGAGGTATATGGTGAGATGCACCGTTATATCCCCATTTTGGCTAAGAGCGCAGGTTTTAAACGCATAGGCGAGAAGGTTGTAGAACACCGAGCACGCGAATTTGGTGTATCTAAGTATGGCATCGAGCGTATGGTTAAAGGGTATCTCGACCTACTCACTATCACCTTCTTATCACGATTTGGTAAGAGTCCAATGTACTTTTTCGGTGCTATTGGTACTATTATGTTTCTCTTAGGTGGTGGAATAGTTGGTTGGCTGATATACGAAAAGTTATCTCTTCTCGCTTCGGGTGTTGTTCCTAGGGCGATAACCGATCAGCCTCTCTTCTTTATTGCTCTAGCCACAGTTATCATAGGTTCGCAGCTATTCCTGTCGGGCTATATAGGCGAACTTATTAACCGCAACTCACCATTGCGTAACAGATATAGGTGCGATGAGGAGATATAGTTATAGTATCATAGTTGAGTTAGCTAAAAGGTTACGAGGCTCTAAATCATCTGTTATAGCCGCTAGGGTAGCAGTAACAATATCTATTGTTGTGATGGTTATTGCACTTGCTGTTGTTGATGGTTTTAGGGTAGAGATTAACAATAAGGTTCAAGGGTTGGTCTCTAACTATAATATAATCGATTATGCTGCTGGTTCGGTGCAGGGTAAGTATATTACTCGCAATAAGCAGATGGAGCAGAGTATAATTGATGCAGGTTTTACGATTCACCCTTATATGCTTGTTTCGGGGTTAGCACGTGTGCAGGGGCAAATGACAGGTGTTGTTGTTAAGGGTATTGAGAGTGGTAGTAAGTTAAAATTTTTTGAGGGGTATTTAGTAGAGGGGCGTGTCCCTAATATTGATGCCGACGCAAGGGTTAAAGAGATTATTATATCGCAAAAGCAGGCACAGCGTTTATCGTTAAGTGTAGGTTCGAAGTTAGAGCTTATATTTGCCGAAGTGCCGCCACTGCGTGAGAGATTCGAGGTTGTAGGTATCTTTAACACAGCTATCGAGTCGTTTGATAAGGGATTAATTATAACCGACATACGAAATGTACAATATATCAACGATGTTGATAGTTATACAATAGGTGGATACGAGGTTACGCACCCAAACCCAAACGAGCAGCAGTATAGTAGGCTTTCGGATATCGCAGATAATGATAATAGTGGTCGTTCGTTAATAGTGCGTTCGATAAGTGAAGATTATCCTCAGATATTTTCGTGGTTATCCCTTCAGCAGAGTAACGAATTGGTTATTATCACTATTATGGTAGTTGTTGTTGTTATCAATGTGGTGGCTATGTTGCTTATTTTACTACTTAGTAACATCTACCAGATAGGGGTATTAGGGGTGTTAGGGCTATCTAAATTGGCTATACGTAAGGTTTTTACTTTGGCAGGTTTATGGGTTATTGCTCCATCGTTATTGCTAGGTAATTTTGTAGCACTACTATTAATTTTCGTACAAGGCAGATTTAAAATTATAAAATTAGATCCAGAGGGGTACTCCATAGATTTTGTACCTGTTAGTGTCGAGCCGTTCGAGGTGTTAGGTCTAAATTTATTACTTATAGTTATTATAGCTCTCTTTCAGTGGATTACAACAGTTATAATTAATCGTGTAGAGAGTGTTAAGGTGTTAAAGTTCGAGAGCGAGCGTTAAACAGATACAGCTAATGATAAAAGATAGCGATAAGATACGTGGAATGTTTAATGATATAGCTCCACGATACGATTTACTTAACCACACCCTATCATTCGGAATTGATAAGGTGTGGCGTAAGAGGGTGGTTAAAGAGCTAAGAAAATCTGCACCTGATAGGGTGTTAGATTTAGCTGCTGGAACAGGCGATTTAACCGTTGCAATTGCCAAAGGGATAAAAAAGTGTTCGATTGTGGCTGCCGATTTATCACCTAATATGTTAGCGGTAGCAAAGAATAAGTTTAACCGTAATGGGCTACTCCCACGGGTTGAAGTTTGCGAGTGTAGTGCGCTGGAGTTACCCTTTAAAACGGGCGAGTTCGATGCTTTAACCGTAGCTTTTGGTGTAAGAAATTACGAAAATCTAGAGAAGGGGTTATCCGAGATGTTAAGGGTGGTAAAAAAAGGGGGGGTAGTCTATGTATTAGAGTTCTCGAAACCTAGATATTCACTTATCTCGTGGCCATACCTACTATATTTTCGTAGGGTGTTACCGCTAATTGGGCGGTTAGTTTCGGGCAGTGCAGGGGCTTATAGTTATCTCCCTAATTCGGTTTTAACTTTTCCTTGTGGTGACGACTTCATAAAAATAATGCAAAAAGTAGGGTACACTAACTGTACGGCAAAAGAGCTATCATTTGGCATAGCTACTCTATATAAAGGTAATATTTAAATATTGATATGTTAAAAAAAGGGGTATATTTTATATCGGGTATCGATACCGATGCAGGCAAGAGTTACGCTACTGGTCTGCTTGCTTTGATGCTTAAAAATCAAGGCTTATCTGTTGTAACTCATAAGTTTATTCAAACAGGGGGCGATATGATAGATATAAAAATTCACCGTGAGGTGATGGGCGAGCCACTATCCGAGGAGGATATTGAGGGGCTTACCTCTCCCGAAATTTTTAGCTATCCAGCCTCACCGCATCTAGCAGCAAAGTTAGAGGGGCGAGAGATTGATTTCGCTAAGATTGAGAGTTCGATTAGCGAATTGTCTGAACGATACGAGATAGTGCTTACAGAGGGTGCAGGAGGGTTACATGTACCACTAAAGGGGTTATATACAACTCTTGATTATATTACTGAGAGGGGTTTACCTATAATTTTTGTCACTTCGGGTAGGTTAGGTAGTATTAATCATACACTCCTTAGTTTAGAGGTGTGTCGTTCTCGTGGTGTTGAGGTGGCATTAGTGTTGTATAATAGTTTTTTTGATAACGATAAAATTATATCAGAAGATAGTTTTAACTACTTTAAAAACTATCTCGGCGAGTATCATAAGGGTGTTGATATTGTAAAAATATAAGCGTATGATTCGGTATAGGAGATTTTTAGAGTTTGCCTCGGAGCAGTATGATAGTGATAGTGTTGATAAAATAAAGTCGGCACTACGATTGGCTATTGATAAATTATCAGGACGGCAGCGATATAACGCAGAGCCGTTTATTATGCACTCCCTTGGGGTTGCCGATATAGCTATGCGTGATATGAGGCTTGATAGTATTACTGTTATAGCTGCTCTGCTGCACGATATAGCTAGATTTAGGCTTATGACCATCGAGGAGTTAGCAGTGCTATACGGTGGCTCGGTGGCAGAGATTCTTATGGGTATGAATAATATATCCGAGGTGCATACTAATCAGAGTGATGCGCAGGTGGAGTATTTTAAGGATATGATAATCTCCTACTCTGTTAATCCTAGGGTTATACTTCTGAAAGTGGCAGATAGAAGCGAGGTTATGCGTTCGTTAGATAGTTTTCCACCCGAAAAGAGGGCTAAAAAATCGTGGGAGAGTTTATATATCTATTCGCAGATAGCTCATAAGTTGGGCTACTACTCTCTTAAATCGGAGATGGAGGATTTAGCTCTTAAATATCTAGAATCGGATGATTATCGTTCGATAACCAACTCGCTAGAAAACACCGAGGCAGAGCGCGATAAATTTATTGCAGAGTTTATTGCTCCTATCTCTGCGGAGCTTGATAGGCGTGGAATAAAGTATAAGATTAAAGGTCGTACTAAATCTATATACTCTATTTGGCGCAAGATGACAGCAAATAATATCCCTTTCGAGGGTGTTTACGATATATTTGCCATTAGGGTAATAATCGATTGCGAGCCTACCGAAGAGAAGGCTCTCTGTTGGTACACATTCTCGATTGTTACCGATCACTATAAACCTAACCCTAAACGTATGCGTGATTGGATTTCTATCCCCAAATCGAATGGTTACGAGTCGCTTCATACAACCGTAGTGACTGGCGATGGCCGTTGGGTTGAGGTGCAGATACGTACGAAACGTATGGATGAGGTTGCCGAGAGTGGAGTGGCTGCTCACTGGCGATATAAGGGTGTTAAGGATGGCGAGAATGATATGCAGGGGTGGCTTGAGAGGTTACGCTCTATTGTCGAGGATATGGAGGTGTCTAAGAGCAAGAGCCTAGTTCTGGATAATGATATGTTACTTAAAAGCAAGGAGGTTTTTGTTTTTACACCGTCGGGCGATTTGCGTAAATTACGAGGCGGAGCTACAATTCTCGATTTTGCTTACGATATTCACGGCGAGCTAGGTAATAGGTGTGTTGCAGGAAAGATAAATCATAAGCCTGCTACCATACGAGATAGGCTTCAGAGTGGTGATTTAGTTGAGATTACAACCTCAAAAAATCAATCTCCACGTGCCGATTGGTTAAATTTTGTTGTCACCTCAAAAGCTAAGAGTGCTATCCGTTCGTACCTACGTGAGGCCGAACAGAAAGAGTTTCAGGCAGGTAAAGAGTCGCTTGAGAGGAGGATAAAAAATTGGAAACTAGGTATTGAACTCGATTTGGCAGTTGTTACTCTAACTAAGCACTATAAGTTAAAGAGTGGTGTAGAACTTTATCGCCGTATAGCAAACGAAGATATCACCTTTGCCGAAATTAAGGTTATTCTGCAACGCTTAGTGAGTGGCGGTAACGAACCAGCTAGGGTGGTTGAACCTATCGAGAAACCGAAAAATAAGACAGCAGAGAGCACTTCAACTAAAGATATGTTGGTTGTGGGCGAAAATGTGCGAGGTATTGATTATCGTTTTGCGCAGTGCTGCTCGCCTATCTTTGGCGACGAAATTTTTGGCTTTGTAACCATTATGCACGGTATCACTATTCACAAAAAGAGTTGCCCTAACGGTAAGCAGCTAATCGAGCGTTACCCTTATAGGGTGATTGAGGCAACGTGGAAAGGTGCTCAAACAAGCGGAAAAAGAGAGGTTACTCTCGAATTAAGTTCGCAAAAGAGTGTCTCTGCAACAGATATTCAAGAGATAGCTCAATATGTTGGTTTAGAGTTACGTAGTGTATCAAACGAATTTATTAAAGGGGCTGTTTCGGTTACTATAAAGGTTAATATTGCCGAGCACACTAGCATTGATAGTTTGATATATATGTTAAAACAGATAGATGGGGTTGAAAAGGTACGAATAATTTAAATAAAAATAAGTGTATGAAACAGTTCAAATGGTTTTTTGTATTAATGATATCGCTTTTTGTGGTTAGTAGCTGCGATGATATTATTGAAGACAACGAGGTACTAGAAAGTAAAGAGATTGAGATAACAATTGATTCAGATGGCGATACTGTTTCGATAGACACTGAGTATAATCGTTCCTGGTATGTAAAAGTATCCGAGTCGTGGTGTGAAATTGATAAAGAGGTTGGGAGTGAGCGTTCAACCTTGCGTATTACACTTGATGCCAATGAGGGTGCCGAGCGCAGTGCTGTAATAGAGATTTATTACGAGGATTATGATGACCCTCAGCGAATAATATATATTACTCAAGAGTCGAAATTCGTGGCTCTTCCTGTGGTATTCCATGTGTTATATCGCTCTGGAGTTGCTGAAGATAAAGTGTCAAGCTCTCGAATTGACGAAATTATTGAGAATGTTAATGAGTATCTGCTAGATAATAAATATGGTGCCGATTTGGGTATTTACCTAACTCTTGTTGAGAGCGATGATGATGGTATAGAGTTAGATGATAAGGGTTTAAACTATGTTCAGTATAGCAAATTACCAATGGATCCTGCAGATTTCTTAGGTAATAGGAGCGTGATAGATGATTTCCCTAATCTTATTTGGGACCCTAATGGGGTAATTAATATCTATCTTGCACCATTTGATTTAGATACTTATTTGGGAGTATCTCCTCTACCTATAACAGCAAAAGGGGGTAATGAATTAGATGGTATCAGTGCTCTTGATTTTTCGGAATATGGAGGAGATGAGTATAGCATTCTTTCGGGTGAGAGTATCGACTACCCTTATGGTCTAGTAATAAATACTACACATATTGACGTTGATAATGAAACTATCGGTTATAACACCCCTGAGAATATTAATGCAACAATTGCTCACGAGCTGGGGCACTACTTAGGGTTACTACACCCCTTTATCTCGAATGATGAACCTATAAATAGTGATGGGGATTCGGATTATTGTAAAGATACACCAGTATATAATAGAGATACTTATGAGGAGTATGTCACAACAACTGAAGGTATCTCTATTGGCGAGGCACTTATGCGTACAGCGATTGATGGTACAACCTTCGAATCGACTAATATGATGGATTATAACTACTCTCAAAGCGATAGGTTTACCGAAGACCAAAAAGAGAGGATTTTGCATATTCTGGAGCACGGATTATTGTTACCAACAAAACGCAATAATGTAAATACTCGTAGTGCAGGGGTCGTTGTTCAATCTTCAGATATTCCACTACGATTGATAAAATAGGTTTGTATGAGGCATTTTGGTGTGGTGGGTTTCCCGATAGAGCACTCGGTTAGCCCTCAACTATTTAAACGCTACTATCCAAGCAACGAATTTCACTATACAGCCTTAGCAGCCGAGAGTGCTGCTAAGGCTTATGCTCTGTTTTGTGAGATGGGTCTTGAGGGTATAAATATCACCGCTCCACTTAAACCGATAAGGCTATGGAGCGAGGTTGTGGAGATAAATTTTGATAGTAGTAACTTATACTCAATAGCAGCCTCTAAATTGGGGGTAATGAATACATTGAAACGCTCTTCTAATGGTCTATTATACGGCTATAATACCGATATTGCAGGTGTTGAATATGCACTAAGGGGGGTTAAACTCTCGGGGGCAAGGGCTGTGATAATCGGAGCAGGAGGTGCAGCTCTTTCGGCCAAGTATGCCCTCTCTAATTTGGGCGTAACGGATATTATTTTATTAAATCGTACTCCTAAAAGTGGCTGCTTGCCTCTAAGCGAGTCTGATATTTACACCTCACAGGCAGATGTAATTATAAACACGATTGGCGAGGCTGTTTTAACCGAATTAAAAGCAGGTCAGTTCTTAGTTGATGCCATCTACCACAACTCCCCATATTCGCACTACGAAAGTGCCTCAAACTATGCAGGGGGGCTAGTATGGCTTGAGGGGCAAGGTGTCGAGTCGTACAAAATATTTGTAGAATCAAAATAATTTCATTACTTTTGTGAGGTATAATGATATAGCTCTATGGTAAGAAGTAAAAATAAATTTGGACAATATTTTACAGTGGACAGTGTCGCTGAGTTTATGGTGTCGCTTATTGATAAGCCAAAATCGTCGTCGGTACTAGAGCCCTCTTGTGGAGAAGGGGTATTTGTTGATAAACTATACCAAAGTGGTTTTAATGACGTAACCGCCTATGAGATAGATGCGACTCTTGAAAATCCGCATAAGTGTGTTAGATATAGTAGTTTTGTTACTTCACCACTTGCTGAAAAGTTTGATGTTGTAATAGGTAATCCCCCATATATTAGGTGGAAAAATTTAGAAAGAGAGTTAAAGAGAGAGTTAGAGGGGTCACAATTGTGGAATAATTACTTCAACAGTTTATGTGACTATTTATTTATATTTATCCTTAAGAGTATTGAACAGCTCAATGAAGAAGGTGTGTTGATATTTATATGTCCTGAGTATTGGATGAATACAACTAATTCTAAATCACTAAGAGATTATATGGTTTGTAATGGTTATATTACTGATATTTACCATTTCAAGGAGGCGCCTTTATTTGAGGGTGTTACCTCTTCGTTTGTAATATTTAGATATATCAAATCTAAAG
>CAYJHM010000039.1:0-1082 GCA_964369935.1 uncultured Rikenellaceae bacterium | reverse complement strand
ATACAGCGGTTCTTGTTTTGATGTTGTAACAATACAGCAGTTTAATCATAATGATAGATGGTTGTTAGCAAGTAATGAGGTTGTTGAGACAATTAAAAGGTTTGAAAATTATTGTTCAAAACAAGACACGCTATTTGCGGAACATCACAACATACACAGAATTGGAGACTACTGTGATATTGGTAATGGGATGGTTTCGGGTTTAGATAAAGCCTTTAAAGTTGAGGATGTTACGATTCTTAATGATTTTGAAAAAAGTTTCTTAATAAGCGTATATAAAGCAAAAGACCTCAAACAATTTTACAATATATCACAGAATTATTATTTTTTTATAGAGGATATATTGGATTATGATTTGTTTGTGGAGAGGTGTCCAAATCTTTATGCTCAGCTATTACCTCATGTTGAAGATCTCAATAAACGTTACAATTATGGTAAAGATTTAAAGATATGGGAATTTGCTTTTCCTCGCAATAAATCACTATTTGAGAAGAATGAAGAGCGGATATTTATACCCTGTAAAGAGCGGATATCATCCAAAAACTATTTTCGCTTCTCTATAGCACAAGGTGATATCTACCCACTACAAGATGTTACAGCAATTTTCAAAAGAAAGAGCTGTAATGAGAGTATAGAATATATATTGGCATATTTGAATAATAATAGAGTTTTCCAGTGGTTAAAATATAATGGTATTGTCAAAGGGGAGATTGTTGAATTTTCAGAGGCTCCAATTGCAAGTATTCCTTATCGCCCGATTAATTGGAGCAGTCCCAAGGAGGTATCTATACATAACTCTATTGTTAAGAACACTAGAGAGTACATAAAGACTAAAAGAACAGATTTATTATATAATATCACAACAAATTTTAATATACTATTTAATGAACACAATTAATTATAGTGAACTAATTAGCTGGCTTATTGGTAAGCAAATAGAGAGACCAAATATCAACAGTGGAGGAACACTGTCGGGTCACGCAGCAGGAGAGCCTTTTGAAAAATTAGTTTATCAATATTTAAAATCGGTTTATCCTGGTAATATTTTTAAACAATATGAGTTTCTCAATGATCTATTTAGG
>CAYJHM010000038.1:0-14174 GCA_964369935.1 uncultured Rikenellaceae bacterium | reverse complement strand
TAAGCACGTCATCTGCGGCAAATTCTCTTAATCGGCACTATTAGCTGCATCGTTAATTATCTCTACAATCTGTTCGTTATGGATAATCCGTAATCCATATCTATCATCTGCAACACCATCAGTTAGCTTATATGTGTAACGCGGTTTATTATCATCTAAAATTGTGGGTAGATACTTAAACTGTATATTCGAACATCTCTCTTTTAATAACTCTCCAACCTCCATAATATGGGTTGAGATAACAAATAACGACTTATCACAACAAGAGAAAGCTGTTGTTATTGCCGCTGTGCCATCATAAGCATCTTTCACATTTGTACCCTTAAATAGTTCATCGAATATAACCAGCAATCGGTTCTTCTTAGCCACCTCAACGGCTACACCTTTAACACGCATAACCTCGGCATAGAAATGGCTATACCCCTTTGAAATATCATCAGGTACATTAATCGACGTGAACAAACCATCTAAAGGGGTGAATTCCATTCTATCAGCAGCTAACGGGAAACCTAACTGAGCTAAATACAGCGATATACCTAACGATTTCATAAAAGTAGATTTCCCTGCCATATTAGCTCCAGTCAAGAACATTAAATTACTTCGATAATCCATCTTCACATCGTTACCCACGGCGCCAGGAACAGTGGGGTGACACATATTATCAATCTCAAAACACATACTATCACTCTCAATAGCATTAGCGTAAGTATAGCCATTTTTCTTGCCAATATTAGCAACTGTTAGATAAAAATCTAGCTCTTCGATTAGTCGTAACGTTGATACTATTCTCTTGCGATAAGTGTTACGTAGCATAGCGTTATATTGTGCTATCTTAACAAGCCCCATCTGACCAATCGTATCGTTAGTGAATGCCTCGATTTTAGGCAAAAGAAGAAAATCCGCAACACTATTAACCCTATCAAGAAGAGCCCCGTGAGGAAGCACCTCTTTCACCTCTAGAATAAAATTAATGATACTCTTGAATAGTTTCTGTACCATCTTTATACCCTTTACACCATTTTCGAATATATTATTAGTAAAGATCATTGATGCTAACTTAAATCTATATGTTTCAATCAGGGATAAAGTTATTGATGAATATGATGAAACTGACAGATATTCATCTACAGCCTCAATACTTCGCTGTTTGACAGGTATTTTTTTACTTATTTGCCCTATTGATATAAATATATCTCTTTGTTTGTTTATATCGGCAGCCGTAACGAACGGTGAAGCAAAAGCTTGCTCCATCATTGCGCTAGCACCTCTAGTAACTGTGTGATTAAATAGCGAGAATATCGAGTTTCCTCTATATCTACCTATAAGATTAAGATCGGAGTATGTTTGATTATCTATTATGTATGACATATTTATTATATTTTAAAAGCCTCTTCAATTATTTCAACTACCTTCTCGTTATTAATTATAACCATACCATGACGATCAGAGGTGATACCTTGTTTTGCTTTGTAACTATATTGAGGAACCGAGCCATTCATTGTGGTTGGCATATATATAAATTGCACATTACTACACCTCTGCTTAATCACCTCACCCGCCTCGATTATATGGGTAGACACTATAAAAGAACATCTACGCACTCTACTAAAAGACTCAACTATCTCAACAGTTGCATCGTATGCATCCTTAACATTAGTACCACGAAATAGCTCGTCAAAAATTATAACTACGTTACTATTTTGCTTAACCTCTTGGGCTATTTTCTTCAAACGCATAACCTCAGAATAGAAATGACTATACCCCACATTAATATTATCTGGCAGATTAATTGTTGTGAACATTCCCGAACGAACAGAGAACTCCATTAAACTAGCAGCAACAGGAAAACCTATATGTGCTATATATACTGATATTGCTATTGACTTCATTATAGTAGACTTTCCTGCCATATTAGCACCCGTTAGAAAAATCATATTCTTACTCTTATCTATCAAAATATCGTTACCCACCCCTTGTTCGAAACGTGGGTGATACACCCCTTCCAACTTTATATAACCCTCTTGATTATTTATCACTTGAGCAAATGTAAATCCACGTTTTTTCGACACTTCGGCCACCGAAGAGTAGACATCAATATAGTATATCGAATTTAGTAATCCACGCAATTCTCTATTATGCTTAAAACGAAGTAAAGAATCTAACTCTACACAGTTATTATACGAAATTTTATTTTTACCTTTATAGTGAATCGCTGTATTTATTACAGTATCACTCAATTCGCTAAAGCAACTCATTACACAACTGGCACTTTTATCATATTTATACTGTTCGATAAACTCGACAGCCGAATTTATAATAGATATGGTAGAAGTTATTCCTTTGAGAATATCGTTAAACTCATTTTCAGCACCAATGACACCAGATAATTTACGACGCATATTATTATACTCATGAGCTAGCCGTGTCCTTTCATCTCTATTATTGAGATATAGTTCTGTTGGCGAGAAGAGAGTACTATCGAATGGAAATTTAATGTTATTATCTTGAAAAAAGGCTATCGATTTAGCCCTATCATTAATTAGTGTAGCGTCGGAAAGAGGTGCTTGAAACATCTGCTCAAGCACCTTTAAACCGCCATTTGTACAACATCTATTGTATATCCAATATATAGACTCTTCTGCCCTAGAGGCAAATATACCGAGATCTGTTAATGTTTGATTATCTGTTTTAAAAGCCATAATTATATTTATAATGGTTAAAAAATACCGTTGCTTAATAGATGTAGGCAACGGCATTTCAATTAATCTATTTAGCCGACCCTTAAAAAGGCGGTTAGAGTTTTCGGAATTTTTGGTGAGTAGTTTTTTACTCTATCTGATTGCCTTGTAGCGGGCTACAAGGTGAATGGATAGAGTGAAAAAATACCAGCAAAAAACCGAAAAATCAACCGACTAATAGTTAAACTCAGAAAAAACTTGTAGATATTATAAATCCACAATTTAATTAAAATATTGAAAATCAAATAGTTAAACCTTTTTAAGGATCGACTATTTAGACCTACGACGAATGTTTATTATCACTGCCGCAACCAAAATAATCAGCGAGATACCCCACATATAGATATACTTTAATAGTTGAGCACTTTCAGGCGACACATTTACATTATTATCGATAGAAGATGGACGGCGCATATCAATTGGAGATGCCCCATCACTCATCCATTCAAAGATACCTGTAACATAAGATGGGTTATCAGCCGCTATGCCTCTGTGCGGATAAGGCCCACGCTCTTGATTAGCAAAACAATCAGCATCAGCAGAGAGTACAATTTTCTGCGTCTTATCACCCACTTTTCTCTCTAGTGCATACGAAATAGGTGCATTAGCCATTCGTTTTTCACCCGCTTCAGTATTGAATACAGGTTCGAACTCTTCGAAATAGCGTGTTTCTAGTTCGTTCCATATAATATTATCAACTGGATCGGCACCTAATAATACCGTTGCCTTATACCCCTTATCCTCTATCTGTTCAAGGTATGAAGCCGAAGGTGTTGAGACCCTATTTCTCGAGTGTTTCAAAATTCTATCAAAGAAATACGATAAATTAGCTCCCTCAACAGTTGGTTTCTGGGCTATATAATCGGCACGGTTACCCTTATACGGTTTAACTAAACAACCATCAGCCATTTTATAGCCAAATTCCGCCATAAGTGGATTTATATAATCTTTACGAAACTGCTCTCCAAGAATAATCATATTCCCTCCCCTATCAACATATTTTTTAAAATTTGCCATCTCAGTCTCAGTGTATTCCGAGCGTGGGTCGGCTACAACTAGTATATTTACATCATTAGGAATAGGGTTCTCAAATGTGGTAGTCTCTACATCAAAACCATTATTGTAAAGAGAGCTACGTATATACTTATTCGAAAATCCAGAATAAGACAAATCCCCACTATCGTGTATACTTCGCTCATTGTGCCCCTCAACAAATGCCACTCTAGGGTAGTCGTCTGTAATCATACGCTTTAAAGCAGCCGACACCTCAGGCTCCATAGGTATAGCAATCATATCATTAAAATAACGAATAATCTCTTTCTTCCCATTCGAATTTTCAATTACCTTGATAGATCTAAAATTCTCTTCAGCTAGCATCGGCTCTATTTCTGCAACCTCTTCTTCCGACATTATTCGCCTAGCACTTACATCATAACGCTTCAAATTTTTCTGAAGAATCTCCTCATCTGTCTCATTAGGAAAATTCTTTCTTAGGTAAGCATAGTTCGCACCACTTTTAGATATGTAGTAAACATATTTCAACTCTATTTCGGGTTTAAAGCGTGTATATGGCCCCATGACATTGTTTATGTCATTTAACTCTGTCTTAGGGTTCATCTTGTACACAATATTGGAGTGGTCGTAAAGATTAAGATAGGTTGTGATAGTATATTTATCATCCATCTGGGCAATAATATCTTGACTTGCTTTTGTTAATGTTAAACGCTCGAAACGTGTGGCATCAAGATATTTTTTCATAGCAGGACGCGAGCTAATAAAAGCAACTGCTATAACAATACCAAAAACAAAGGCATACCTACCAAGTATGTGAGTTGTAGACATCTTATCGCGCTTCACTCTTAATCGCAGTACGGTAAGTGATAAGAAGAGGAATATTACTGTTATGAAGTATATAAAATCCTCCGAACATAAAACCCCTCGAACAAATAGTCCTGCTCGTCCATTCATACTTAGCCAGTAAGTTATATCCCTTACAAAAGGAATTTCCTGCCAGAAGCTACCAATGTAACTAAAGAATGTGAGTACTACTAAGGTTGATAGCATAGCAACCATCTGATAAGAGGTCATGCTAGACATAAATATACCCACTGCACAATAAGCACATATCAGCAAAAAAATCCCCAATAGTGATACTGGAATAAATCCCCAATCAAAATGCTCGGGAGTGATAGATGCCCCGTGAATTACAAATAAAAAAACTACTGCTACCATCATTAAACCATAAGTGGCAACGGCTAAGAATTTACCTATTACAATTTGTGTGTTATTTATCGGTGAAGAGTATAGTAATTTTATAGAACCGCTACTTAGCTCTCTACTCATAACACCCATTGTTAGTAAGGGGATATAGTAAAATAAATTATTTAATACACTAGGAAAGAAGGTTGCTCTTCCAAAATATTGCACAAAGAGCCCATAGGTCACATCGGCAACATTTCGGCCGTCCTCCATAGCTGAACCAAAAAGTTTAACCATATCGAAATATGAAAGTGATGATTGCACTATAAATACAATCAATATAAACCATGCTATAGGGGAGTAAAAGAGCACTTGAAGCTCGGTCTTAGTTATTCTTAATATTTGTCTCATTTTATTAAAGTTTTTCAAATAGTTATTTACTCATCTAATAATTTCTGGTCTTTCGAAAGGAGAGCAAAAATATCATCCATCGAACTTTTTTCGACATTTATCGCATCTAACCTCCAGCCATTAGCTACGCTTGCTGTTACTATATTTTGAATTGCTGTAGCTGTATCGTCGCACTTAATTCGATACTCGGTTGTACCCAACGAAACAGCACTAATAACACCATCAATACTCTCTATCGATTCAATTGTAGGCATATCAAGCAACGAAACATATACAGTATCAGGTGATATATAACTATCGAATTCGCTAACTGTGCCATTAAATATAACACTTCCATTTTCTATCATTATAATCTTATCACATACAGCCTGTACCTCGGATAGAATATGGGTTGATAGTATAACTGTTCTGTCTTTTGCTATATCACGTATTAAACCACGTATCTCTAATATCTGATTAGGATCTAATCCATTTGTTGGTTCATCAAATATTACAACCTCAGGTTTATGTATAATAGCTTGCGCTATTCCTACACGTTGTTGATAACCTCCCGACAGGTTACTAATAAGCCTATCTTTCATATGCTCCAGATTACATATCTTCATAACATCTACTAGAGCTGCATTTACCTCGGATTTAGGTATTAATCGTAGAACTGCACAGTGTTTAAGATACTCTAAAACAGTCAGCTCATTTTGAAGTGGTGGCTTCTGTGGTAAAAACCCAATTTTCACCCTAGAGGCTACTGGGTTACCTATGGTATCAATTCCACAAATATACACATTGCCATCTGTTTGTTTAATAACTCCACACATAATATTCATTATGGTAGATTTTCCCGCTCCATTAGAACCTAGAAGGCCATAAATCCCCCTCTTATCAATAGTAATATTGATATCTTTTACTGCCCATTTTACACTGTATCGATGGGATAGGTTCTCAATTTTCACAATTTGGTCATTATTCATTTTCAAGAAATATTAATAAATTTAAACACAACACCCCCCCACCCAACATCAAAATGACGCTTGATGGGGAGGTGTATACTGTAATTAGGTTAGTTTATTTGACTAATCGGCATACGAGGAAGAGTAGCTATATCCTGTATTTCTAGCCGTAAGATAATCCTTATATTTATAGTCGATATCAATTATCCTCGAGAAACCTTCAATCTTACCCATTAGCTTACTTTCATCTGTTAACTCAAGATCTCTAGTTACATCTATAACATATATTGCCCCGCTGGCTGTACCAACTAATAATTGACGCTCGGTATTGTTCATACTAAGAGCAGTAATTTTCTCGCCACTTGGTATTGATGAGTAGTACGGTTCGAAACTATTATTGCTATATATATATCTATAAATCATATTTCCTGATGCAAAAAACAGGTAAAATGTCTCTTGCGAAATGATTTTCAAATCAGGGTCATTAAATATCTCTGGATTAGGGAAGTCGCGTGTATAAATCCTCATATAAGTAGTCATGTTTGCTAACTTATTGACGAATGTAAATTTCACTTCATTATCTTTTTTAAACATTACCATATTATTAAGATAATTGTACCACTCTCCATACACAATCTCCCAGTTGCCAAGGTTATTAAAATCAACAGACTCTTCTATTGTTGCATCCATATAACTAGGTTCTGCCGACATCTGCTCCATTGCAAAATTATTACCTGAATTTATATAGCCAATAAACCTTTGCCCATAATTTGGTAGTGCGGGATCATCATACTGCAGCTCAGCCAATGTATGATAATAGTAATACGATGAATTCTCCCAATTCCTATCCATAACTCGTAAAATTTTAATAGGTGTGCCATCTAGGTGATAGTGTTGCATCTTATGATATGGGAAGTGATAGTGACAATCTACAGTCAGATAAGCCCCTATCTTTCGATATGTTGTACCGTTTTTATCTATCAATAAACCTTTACCATCAAGGTGAAAGAAACTGCTATACTCGAAATCAGCATCAGCATCAACAATATTATCCTTAAGTGTAGAGAATACATTGTAAGGCGGATCGTTAGATAACCAGTATTGATTATCATTTGTCTCAAGTAAATAGGCATTATCAGGGGTATAACCTCCGATATCGTTATCTAGGTAGTTATTAGCAAATCCCATTGTTAAACTCTTCATTCCCGCAGGAAGAGAGGTATTTACATTAAGATTCACAACAAAATCTCGGACTAGAGTCTCCTCACCATCAACAATCTCGGTTTTGTAGGTTGGGTTAATTGTAGATAAACCCTCAACACCATCAACCTCACCAAGTACAAACCATTGATTTATATACCCTTCTCCATCTACATCAATTTGAACCCTGCTTGCAGATGAGTTGGTATAGTACGTCTCATATATCTTATCTATTGCAACTAAATTAAATGTATGGGTAGCCATTGTTTGAGGAGTAAAATTTAAAGTTGCCCCCTCGCATATAATTACAGTTGTGTCAGCGTTATCCTCTTCCCACCTAAAATAGAATAACTCTTTAAGAGAGTCCGAAATTGGCGGAGTAAAGTTGTATTCCTCATATACATAAGCATTTGGAAACTCCACATCTTCTAAAATAGCATCTATATCTATTGTGCTTGCAATATTATAATCGTAATTACCTCTATTTTTAAAACAACTAGCCATTGTTATACTAAGAAGTAAAATTATATAAATTCGTTTCATAAGAATCATTTTTATTATTAAATTCGTAATAATTACCTATATTAGCACAGTAATTAATTTATCATCCTCATCATATAGAGGTCCATTATCTATCAGCCATTGCTTAAATTCAAGCGTTGCCTTAAGCATATCAGCGTATGGCCAATCAGTCATATCAGATATGCCCGTAGCCTCGATAAAGTATATGTACTTCATATCCGAATATGTACCAAGTAGAGTTCGTCCAACCGAATTATAATTAGGATAACTATCTCCCCACCAATCAGGCTTGAACACCATCTTGTCTATCTTGATAGTTGTTTGTGCTAGGGGTCCAGCATTCACATTACCTAAATTCCCGATATTCAACACCAAGAAATAACTTGTGGTATTCATATCCTCGGTAAAATAAATTGTTATAGGTAACACAGCATTCAATGTATCAACAGGGAAGTAGTAACTATCATCTAGGTCATAATGCACCCCCTCTACTGCTGTTGAAGATTCATCAACAGTAATCGAAATCTCTTGGGCAGATGATAACTCCAGCCCATGAATAAAAATTGTTGCATCAAAAACCGCCTCGTCTTGACCTGGAAATTTAAGAGAACTAGCATGATACTCCTCGAACTCGAACTGCACATATACGTTATTAACGTCAAAAACCTCTATCTCATCAATTTTACATCCGTAAAAGGATACACATAAGAGAGATAAGCAATATATTATTATTTGTTTCATGGTTCTATTCAATTTAATTATTCTATTCACTTATATAATCTGTCTCTTTGTCTGGTATTGGTAGCGGTCCTGTAAGAGTTTTAAACCCTGTACCTAAGCGTTTATATAACCAATAAACATAACCATCATCCATACTCTCACGTATTATGTCTTGGTGTATTAAATCTATCACCTCGCTATCAAGCAGGTTCTCTGCTTGCGTTTCAAGATTAGAATTAACCCCACGAGCATAGAAACGGAAATTATACATTAAATCAATTGCCAAGTCTCGGTTATAGTGAGCACAGCTAGGGGTTAACATACACTCTGCCATAATATAGTATGATTCACTAACACGTATCACTGGCATAAGCATCTCCATATCACCCTCTGTTACCCATCTAGTTGTTGCATCACTACCCTCTTGGAATAGCTCAGTGTATCTAAGATCGTCGGTATCAGTTCCGAAATACTGCTGTGGATTATTGATACGAAGGAACTTACCCTCAGGAACAACACTACGGTAATCATCATACATATCATAGTTTACTGCCGAAAATAGCACTTCATTCGACATCTTACAACTGTATGTATGGTCTGAAGAGGTAAATGAAGAGTTGTTCATCACATCTAACTCGCCAAAACTACTGTAACTATACACCTCGGATGCATATTTGTATGCATTATCAAAATCTTGCCCATACAGATAAGCACGCGCTAATAAAAGAGTTGTTGCTAAGTAGTTCATTCGCGAACCTCTATATGCCATAAAGGCTGTATTCACCTCATCATACTCGTCTAAATCGAGATCCTCATCAAACTGATCGCTTCCACTAAATGTGTGTACAACCTTTGTGTCGTACTCTCTTAAATATTCGCGAGCCTCAAGAAGATCTTTAGTAATAAGCGATAGGATTCCTTTTGTATCGTAATATTGCGGCACAAGAGTGTAAAAGTCATCTACATAGGGTATTCTTGCCTCTGTGGCACTCTCTTCATGAAGTGCACCACCAAAAAATCGTAGCATCTCGAAATGCATTAATGCACGAATTGCATAACACTCACCAATAATAATATCACGTTCGTGCTTACCAAATTCGAACATCGATTCTTCGGCTTCAAGGGCATAACCTAACAAGTTATTTGTGTTTGCAATAACCTTATACGCAGCTGCCCACATTGGATCATACACATTAGCACTCATATCATCATTATCAAACACTCCATCAACTGCAAAATCGTGATAAATAACATATATCAACATATTTGAAGTTGTTAAATCTGCACCGTTATATATCTCTGTTGCTACGGTTGAAAACCCCCAAGTTAATTCTCTTCCGTATAATGGAGTGGTGCCTAAAAGTGTGTAAAGTCCATTTACTGCTTGACGGAAACCATCACTAGAAGAGAATAAATCACTCTCAATAATATCTGTCTCCGAAGTTACATCTAGCCACTTTGTACACGAAGTAGATATAAACAAAGCTGAAACTATCAGTAACAATATTTTTTTCATACTCTTTTTCATAAGATTATAATTTGATTTTCATTTGTCTTATGTAACTCCGACATAATTTTATAATTATCATCAATAAATGATTTTGTTATTATAAATTGATGCCTCATTTCATATACATATTTAAGATTAGAAACTAACATTTACCGTAAAATTATACGTCCTAGCGAACGGATAAGTTGTTCCTCGCTCTTGTTGCACTGTTGATAAAGTAAATACATCATTAGTAGAAAGAGAAAGGCGACACATAGTAATTCCTGCCTTTTTCAACCAGTCTGAAGTTAACGTGTAAGATAATGATAACGAGTTAAATTTCAAATAATTTTCTCGCTGCAAAAATCTTGATGTAGGCTGAACATAGAATTTATCCAGTATTAATGCACTATATTGAGCAACATCACCTACCTCTTGCCATCTACCGTTTAGCACTCTATCATCGACATTAGTTTCAAACAAACCAACACCCTCAACAAGATTAGCTAACGTACTATTGTAGGTATCTGCACCCATACTATACATAAAAGTGGTAAACAGAGAGAACTTCTTATAAAATAGACTAACTTGCATAGAACCTGATAGTGTAGGAGCCGAATTACCAATTATAACCTGATCTCGTGATGACCATTCTGTTGTAACAGCACCCGTAGGGGTAAGGAATAGCTCTTCGCCTGTAGTAGGCGATATCCCTAACGATTGTACTCCATAGATAGAACTTAAAGATCCACCCTCTTCGTAGCGTAGTATTATAGGATAATTATCGGTAAATCTACCATAGTAGTCAAGACCCTCGTAGTAATCAACAACTAAATCGTTATACGCCTTCTGAGAATCAGACAATTCAAGTAGAGTTCCTATATTGCGTGCACCATTTACCCCAACTGTTAGTCCCATATCTTTTGCTTTAATAATGGCATAAGATGCGTTAAACTCGAAACCTTCGTTTCGTATCTTACCTACATTATCTTTATATGAAGTAAATCCTGTTGATAGAGGTATCGTTGAATCGCTCACTAAATCACTTGTAGTTCTGTTATAGTATGAAAGTCCAAGACTTAGACGGCTATCCAACAGTGAAGTTTCGGCCGACACGTTGAACGAGTCGGTAACCTCCCAAGCCAAATCTTGATTACCTCTAGCAATAAGAGTTGCCCCAATACCTGTCATTGCCCAATCTGAAGATAATTGATATGTATTCTGTGCCATATAAGGTGCAAAATTTACTTGACCTGTTTGACCATAGTTAGCAGTTACGCGTAGCATATTAATAGCCTCAACACTCTTAAAGTATTCGTAGTTATGAATATTTAAACCTGTTCCAAACGACCAGAATGGCGCATATTTATTATTATTACCAAACTCCGAAGAACCGTCCATACGAACCGATAAATCGAATAGGTATATATTGTTATATGTGTAGTTTAAGGCTAAGAAATAACCTGCCAAACGTGATTTATTATCGGATAATACTGGGTCGTAACTCAACTCCGAGGCAAACATCTCTGACACCAAAGCACTACTAATAAATCCTTTGTATGTGGAAGTAGCAGAGGCATTATAATTCTCACGTATATTGATACCTAATCTAGCATTAATACTGTGATTATTTATGTATTTATTGTACTGTAGTATACTATTCAGGTTCCAATTAACACTCTCTGTGTCGTTTACAACTAAGCGTCCCTTTTCGCTAATAATATAATTATCGTAATCAGGATGATCTGGATCGGTAAAAACCTCGCCACTGTTATTTGTAAAGCTAGCTGAGAATGAAGTTGTAAATCGTAAATCATTGGTTATATAGTAGTCTACATTAAAATTATTTGTAATCGAAAAATAACCCGAGTAATCATAACTACCTAATGATGCGACATATAAGGGGTTTGGTGTTCCTAAACTTCCAGGAGTATCAAATGAACGAGTCAGCGCACCTGTCGCAATATCGTATGGAGCCCAATATGGCTGCATAGTGTAGTAATCGTCGAAACTTCCGTAAGGCGAATCTTCTGATTTATTGTACGCAAACGACATCTGATTTGTTATACGTAACTTATCACTAACCTTATAGTTAAGATTAAATGATGCACCGTAGGTATCCCTATAAGACCCCTTCATAACACCATTATTGGTACTATAATTTAAGTTTAAACTAAAACGCATAGCATCAGTACCTCCATCAAGTGTAACACTGTGTTTTTGATTTAGCCCCACTTGCACTGGATAAGATAACCAATATGTATCAACACCTTGATTAATAGCACTTGTAACTCTACGGTAATGCTCCATACGTGTATCATAACCATCAAAGTAGTCCGACTCAAGATTCTCAGAGTTCTGAGTAAGCCCTGCAGCAATCTCAACGGCTAATTTTTCTTCTGCATTAAGTATATTATAGTTAGTTAGGTCGGGGGCGTTTATCGTGCCTGTTAAGCTATAGCTTACATTAAGTCGTCCTTTCTTTGGTGCTACTGTCTCAACCACAATTACACCGTTAGATGCACGTGAACCATATATAGCGGTTGAAGCAGCATCTTTCAGAATAGTCATACTCTTAATACGGGTCGGATCCATATCGTATATTACGGTCATAGCAACCTCGTGCCCATCTAAAATAAATATAGGCAAGTTTGCATTTGTTGTTAGAGCATATTCAGATGTGCTACCTAGAACGTCCGAATTCTGAGTACTACTTACACTAGTTTGCCCACGTACATACATCTCTGGTAGTGTATTAGGGTCCGAACCCATTACGTTATTTGTAACTATTTGAAGTGATGGGTCAAATACCGCAAGTGCTGATAACACATTTGTTTGAGATACTCGCAACAACTCTTCGCCCGTCACTGTTGTTGATGTTCCTGTAAACGACTCTTTCTTTACTGTTCCGTATCCAGTAACAACTACTTCATCAACATCTATCTCGTCAATCTTCATAGTAATAATTAAGTTAAGATTACTTCGAGCGATATCAATATTCTGACTCTCATACCCTACACACGACACCTCTACAGACTCTCGTCTAGTTAGAGTAAGCGTAAACATTCCAAACTCATCGGTAACAGTCCCTGTTGAGGTAGTTGCTGAAATTACAGTGGCTCCTGTAATGGGGTCACCTTTTTCGTCTACTACCTTACCTTTTATCTCTATTACAACGGGCTGTTGTTCTGTACTGGCTTCTTCGGGTTGAGGATTAAGATTTTTCACAATCGTAATAGCATTATTTGCTATTACATAACGATAACCCTTATCTGTAAGGACTTTCTCTAAAAGAGTCTTAACACTTTCATCTTTCACATCAACATTTAGGTTAGATAACTCAACATTTATCTGTTCTGATACGTAATAACCTATTCCTGTTTGTTTTTTTACTTCTATAAGAATCTCGGCAATAGTGCTATTCCGCATCTTTATTGTCACCGACTCTGTTTGTAACGCAGAGAGCAAATCACTCGATATATTGGCCTCCACATTGGACGCTGCAAACATAAAGCACGATATGAACAGTACTCTAAATGCAATATAATCCCATTTTATTACGTTTTTTAAAAAATTATTCATACTTTTGTAGATTAATTGATTGGTAACATACACAACCATTAATAATAGTTGTGTTGTTTGCTTTATTTTGTAGGGTATTACTCCGCTCCCCAGCACTTGTAATACCCTCAATTTTAGGAGAGAACGTTTATTTATAAATATTCTCTCTTATGTTTTGGGGCTAATTAGTTCCCTTTAAATAGTTAAATTACCTCATATTCACCTCCTTTCTACTTAATGTATATGTAAATTTGCTATCTCTAACGATTTCAACATCAATAGATGAAGATAAAAATTCTAGCATATCATCAACGTCAAAATATTTCTCTATATCTACATTTATTAACTCGTGTGTATCAATGTTGCCTATTACTTCGAACTCAATAC